>CAUZIR010000159.1:0-4459 GCA_963579815.1 Dehalococcoidia bacterium | reverse complement strand
CCTTCTTCGGCATCGGTGACCGCCTCAACCTCGACCCTGGGCGGTGCGACCCGGGCAACAAGGGCGTCTCCCGAACTCATCACGGTCAGGCCTTCGGCGACCACAATGTCGTAGACGTGGATGGTAGTGTCGAAATCCTCCAGGAAGGAGACATCCACGTCCAGGGACGCGGGCATATCCAGCGGAAGCGCCTCTATGGAGAGCGTGAGCATGTTCTGGATGAGCGTTCCACCCTGCAAGCTCACTGCTGGCGGTACACCCTGCAAGACGACAGGTACGTCGGCGTTGACCTTACGGCTGACGTCGATTCTGAGGAAGTCGACGTGGACCACTGCGTCGGTTACCGGGTGGCGCTGCACCTCTCGGACGAAGCATATATCCTCACCGTCGGAACCCTCCACTCGGACCGTAACCGGCACACTTCGGCCAACCCTGGGCAACAGTTGCCTCAGTTCGGCGTAAGAGGTTTGCAATGAAAGAGATCCCCCATCGCCGCCGTAAAGGTGGACAGGAATCAGGCCTTCTCGCCTGAGTAAGGCCACTTTCTTCCCGGTGATCTCACGGGGACTGAGCGTCAGGGACGCAACTTCCCCTCGTGAAGCGTTGTCGGTAGTGTCTGCCATTTCGGAGTCTCCCTCGCACGCTGGCACAGTGCACTAGCTTGCAGTGCCTTACCAGCGCTGGAACCGTGTCACAAAACGGCCCCGAACAGTCGGGGCGTACCCAAAACAATACCATGTCGAGGCCTCTGGATGAAGCCCGACAGTGCCGGACTTGGCACTGGAATCCGGAGCGGAACCCCGATTCGCCGGGTCCCTATAGAAGTGAGGCGTCGAGCCGAAGCTCAATCGGACAGTGGTCCGACCCCATAACGTTAGTGTGGATAGCAGCCCCCGTGACGGCGTCCATAGCGGACCGGTGAACGAAGAAGTAGTCGATCCGCCAGCCAACGTTCCGATCCCGAGCGCGTGACTTCTGGTCCCAGTACGAGTACCAGTCGGGCTCGGCGTTGTAGTGGCGGAACGTGTCCACAAACCCTTCCGCCTCCCACCTGTCGAGCCAGTCCCGCTCCACCCTGAGGAACCCGGAATTCTTCTCGTTTTCTTTCGACCTGGCCAGGTCGATGTCTTCGTGGGCGGTGTTGTAGTCGCCGCAGACAATCAGCTTCTTCCCTTTCGCCGTCTCGCCGCGGGCGTGGTCCAACAGTGCATCGTAGAAGTCGAGTTTGTAGGCTAGGCGCTCTTCGCCAGATTGGCCGTTCGGGAAGTAAATGTTGTATAGCACGAAGCCGGGAAACTCCGTAACGACGGTCCTGCCCTCTGTGTCGAATCGGTCAATGCCGAAGCCTTGTTCAACCCGGACCGGTTCTTGTTTTGAAAACGTCGCCACCCCGGAGTAGCTCTTGCCCTCTGCGAACGACCAGGCGGGGCTGTAGCCGTCCGGGGCATCGAAACCCTGGCCCAATTGGTGTTCCTGCGCCTTCAGTTCCTGTACCGACAGGACGTCCGGTGAAGTGCTGGCCACCCAGTCGGCGAAACCCTTACGGTAGGCGGCCCTTATCCCGTTCACGTTCCAGCTAAGCAGTCGGATTGTCATCTCCCCGGTGTCTCGTGTGCCAACATCTGGACTCACTATCATCCGAATTAGAACACGGTTGACATGCGAACGACCCGGCCTACAATCCCCCACCGTGGCAGAGAACTGGCCCCCACTGCGGCCAGAACATGCCGGAACATCGTTACCACAAATACACACGTCCGGG
Organism: Dehalococcoidia bacterium; assembly: GCA_963579815.1. Classification (GTDB taxonomy): domain Bacteria; phylum Chloroflexota; class Dehalococcoidia; order Lucifugimonadales; family UBA2962; genus CAUZIR01. Next base: position 2,697 of record CAUZIR010000159.1, on the reverse strand, counting down.
GGATAACAAATGCAGGTTGGCTACTTTGCTCAGCCACTTCACCCGCCGGGCTCGGACTCGTCCGAGACCCTGCAACACGACCTGTACCAAATGGAAAAGCTCGACGAATGGGGTTGCCACGAGGCCTTGATAGGTGAGCACTACTCCGCCCAGTGGGAGAACATCAGCGCCCCGGAAATATTCATTGCCAATGCGCTGGCCCGCACCAAAAACATCATCCTTGGCACGGGCGTCACCTGCATGCCCAACCACAACCCGTTCCACATCGCCCACCGCATCGCGCTGATAGATAACCTGGCTCGTGGACGTTTCTATTGGGGCGTCGGCTCCGGTGGCACGCCAACCGACTTCCAGGTCTTCTGAGTGGACCCGGCCAAGGGAGAGAACCGCATGCTCACCCGGAGAAACATCGACATGGTGCTTAAAATCTGGGAAGGCCTGCCCCCGGCCACTACGCACAGGAGGGCTTCTGGGAGTTCAACATCCCCGACCCGGACATGCCGGACGAAGACATTACCTCTGAGTGGATGGTCGATAACACATGGCTGGTAGGCTCCCCGCAAGAGGTGGCGAGCAAAATCCGAGCCATCTACGAGAAAGTTGGAGGCTTCGGCGTTCTGTTGACGATGGCCCACGAGTGGGAGCCCAGGACGGAGTGGGAGCGCTCAAATCGCCTGTTGGCCGAGGAAGTCATGCCCATGCTCTCAGACCTGACCGGGGCCTGATTGGGCCGTATGTCGGGTCGGGTCGAATCTGCCGTTTGCTATACTTGTGGCGAATTGAACGAATCGGCTACTCGCCGCGGGCCAAGCGCTCGCGCATAGATTGGAATCCCTTGGGGGCGCTGCCGAGTTCAACTGGTGCGCGCCTCCCTCTCTTTTCTGTCGGTATTGCCGGTGGAAGGCCAAGACATCCTAGGTAAACTCACCAAACAGTTAACATCCCTTTTCGGGGACTCAAAGTCTGCACCAGCTGGGGCGCACAGGACCGAGTCCGGCTCCGATCCCGAGCGTCCTCCCAGGCGCCGCCGTCGTCGCTCCGGTAAACCTCGTGGCGAAGCTGACGAAAACACCACCTCATCGGCCCAATCCCATGAGTCCGGCCAGTACAGGGATTCTGGCAGAGCCGTCGCGGACCGTCCGCCTCGCCGCCGTCGACCCCCATCAGGCATGGGATCAGGGCAATCAGACGCCTCGGAGCCTCGCCAACAGTGCGATAGGCCCGAGGGTAGACGAAACGACGATCGACGCGACGACAGGGGTTCACGTAGCGAAAGAGACGGCGGCCCTCGGCGCGACGACAGGGGCCCACGTAGCGAAATAGACAGCGGCCCTCGGCGAGATGATCGCCGCCCCCGCAGAGACGAATCTGGGCGAGAAAGAGGTCGTGACGACAGGGGGCCACGAGGCGGCCAGGGCGGCAGGGGCGACCGCTCCCGCACCGGCGGAGCACCCCGGTCCATGGTTGGTGCAAACCAGCAGGTCGAGCTAGCAGACGTCACATCCGATTGGAAGCCGACGGGCATGTTCGGAGACATTCCTGTTTCCGAGCCGGTCGAGCGAGCCCTGAGCGCCATGGGCTATGTCGACCCCAGCCCCATACAAACCATGGTCGCACCGCACCTGCTCCAGGGACGGGACCTGGTCGGACAGGCCCAGACCGGCACTGGCAAGACGGCCGCGTTCGGAATTCCCATAATCGAGTCCATCAAGGGCGAGACTACCCGGCCGGGCAGCCCGCTCGCTGTGGTGCTCTGTCCGACCCGTGAACTGGCCGTGCAAGTTGCCGGCGAATTGACGAAGCTAGGCGCCTACGCAGGCGTCAAGCCCCTGGCCGTCTATGGGGGCCAGGCCATGAGCGTCCAGTTGGATGCGCTGCAGGCAGGCGCCCAGATAGTCGTGGCCACCCCGGGCAGGCTGATGGATCACATGGAGCGCCGCACCATAGACCTGCAAGAAGTTCGCATAGTGATTCTCGACGAGGCCGACCAGATGCTGGACATCGGGTTCGCCGACGACATTGAGCGCATCCTTCGGCGCACCCCCAAGACACGCCAGACCGCGCTGTTTTCGGCCACCATGCCGGGCCCGATCAAGTACCTCTCCCGTCGGTATCTCAATAACCCGGAGTGGTGCCGAGTCGGCGAAGAGTCACAAACTGTAGACCTGGTCGACCAGATCTACTTCGAGGTGGCCTCCCAGGACCGCCAGCCAGCTCTGAGGGAGTTGCTGAAAGACCCGGACGACATGACCCAGGCCCTCATCTTCCGGCGCACCAAAATTGGCGTCGATAAGCTGGTGTGGTACCTGCAAAGGGAGGGCTACGACGCCGAGGCCATTCACGGCGACATGACCCAGGCCCATCGCGAGCGCACCATTACGCGGTTCCGGGAAAAGAACCTCAGGGTTCTCATTGCAACCAACGTAGCCGCTCGTGGCCTGGACATCCCGGCCGTATCGCACGTCGTTAACTATGACATGCCCGACAACCTTGAAGAATATGTTCACCGCATTGGACGGACTGCCCGTATGGGCAGGGAGGGCACGGCGTACCTGTTCGTGTCCGACATTGACGACTTCGACATGCTCGAGACGATCCGCAACCACGTCGGCGAAGACCATATCTCCAAGCGCCGCCTGGACTTCCTCTACGGCGGCTAGTTAACGGACAGGCTAAACAACTCGGTGTCGGGGTGGA
>CAUZIR010000158.1:0-4573 GCA_963579815.1 Dehalococcoidia bacterium | reverse complement strand
AGGCTTGTCGGCGAAGGTAGTCTTTATCCCTGGCTTGGAGGAGGAGGTATTGCCTGGCCCTTGGCGACGGCCTTACCAAGGCTTGGTATTGGAGGCCGCTCGCTTACTGTACGTTTTGATAACACGAGTTAGGGCGGCCTGCGTGATTTCTTACGCGGGAGGGCGGACGGTCTACGGTAGTTGGAATTACCATACGCCTTCGCGATTCGCTTCTTATCTGAACGGTTCTTTCTCCGCAAGGACGGGCTCGCTTAGCGCCCCTGAGACTGTGGCGATATCCGCAGAATGTTCGCATCTCTAAACTAGTCAAGTTATCGGCCTGCGTTAACTAGGTTTTGTTGGAAACCTCAGTTCTACGCCCCGACCTCGCCGAACTCGGGCCCGTACGTCGCAAGGCCCGTGAGCCCGTCCAACGCCCCCGGCCGGAGCCCTACAACCATGAAGGCTTCGTCCGCTCCGTACTCGTTTGACAGGCCGCGCGAGCTTGCCTTCTCGAAGCCGAACTGTCCGTAGTACGAGGGCTCCCCCAGCACGACCACAGCGTCGTAACCGGCCGCCCAGCAATCCTCTAGCCCTGTTAGTACCAGCGCCGACCCGATGCCCCGACCCTGCACGTCCGGGTGGACGCCGAGAGGCGCCATGCCCAGTATGCGCCGCTTATTGTGTGCCGGATCTATCGTCACCGGGGAAAACAATACGTGTCCGACCACGCGCTCGTCCACTTCGGTCGCCACCAACGAAATAGAGGCCTTCCCGCGCGAACGCAGCAGGTCAATCAGGGCCACCTCTGACACTCCTGTATCTCCCGAATCACCAGAGGAGCCGAACGCGGCCCGCGTCATCGCTCTTATCTCGGCGGCGTCGGACTCGCGTTCCGGTCGGATCGTGTGCACTTTATCGCTCCTGTTCTAACGCGATCAAAACTTTAGAACATATGTGTTTACAAATGGAATCGACCGTGCTAGCATCGGCCTGAACGCTGGAAGCGGAGATAACACTATGAGTAACGACAGAGTAAAGGCATTGGACCTGGCGCTGAGTCAAATTGACCGCCAGTTCGGCAAAGGAGCGGTCATCCGCTTGGGTGACTCGGACGACAAGGGGGGCGTGCAGGCCATCTCCACCGGTTCCATTTCACTGGACATGGCGCTCGGTGTCGGCGGAATTCCCCAGGGCAGGGTCACCGAACTGTACGGGGCCGAGGCCTCCGGCAAATCGACGGTGGCGTTCCACATCATGGCCAGCGCTCAGCGCAATGGAGGGACGGCGGCCTACATAGACGCCGAGCACGCCCTGGACCCGGCCTACGCGGGCAAGTGCGGCATCGACGCCGATAGCCTGCTGGTGTCCCAGCCTGACTCGGCTGAGCAGGCGCTGGAGATCTGCGAATACCTCGTTCGTAGCGGCGCGGTAGACGTGGTGGTAATCGACAGTGTGGCAGCTTTGGTACCGAAAGCAGAGATTGAAGGCGAGATGGGCGACACGCACGTCGGCCTCCAGGCCAGGATAATGTCGCAGGCGCTTAGGAAGCTGACTGCGGCTATCTCTCAGTCTAATACAGCCGTCCTGTTTATTAACCAGATCCGTGAAAAGATCGGCGTCATATGGGGCAGCCCCGAGGTCACCCCTGGTGGCCGAGCCCTGAAGTTCTACTCCTCGGTGCGTATTGACCTGCGCCGTATTGAGTCGATCAAGCAGGGAACCGACATCGTCGGTAACCGGGTGCGGGCTCGCGTGGTGAAAAACAAGGTTGCCGCCCCGTTCCGGGTGGCCGAGTTCGACATTATGTTCAACGAGGGCATCAGCAGAGAGGGCGACCTCATCGAACTGGGCGACGACATGGGTATTGTGCGCAAGAGTGGTTCGTTCTACTCCTACGGCGACACCAAACTGGGCCAGGGTAGGGAGAACTCCAAGAAATTCCTGCGGGAGCATGCCGACATGGCCGCCGAAATTGAAGCGCGCATACGCGCTTCAGCAGAGCCTGAACCCGAGCTCGTAGCGCCGTCGAACGGCGCCAGTCCTGCCAGATCCTAAGGCACCAAACAGTGACCGAACGCGATTCGGTGGACAACACCAGGGCCGCCGCTTTGCGCTTGCTGACGCAGCGGCCCAGGTCCGTCCTCGAACTGAAAAATCGGCTGTCCCAGCGCTTCCCGACTGATGCCGTTAACGAAGTCGTGTCGGCGCTGGCAACAACTTCGTTGCTGGACGATGCGGCGTTCGCTCGCTGGTGGACCGAATCGCGTACCGGTTCCCGACCAATGGCTGCTTCGATGATAGCGAGAGAACTCGCCCAAAAGGGCATCGACGGGGAGACCGTCGCGGTCGCGATAGCAGACGTCGACGACGCTGCGAACGCCCGGGCGCTGGCCCGCAAGGCCGTCCGCTCCATCCCGACGGACCAATACGACCGCTTCGCCCGCCGTCTTTTAGGGCGTTTGGCCCGGCGCGGATACTCGAGCAATGTCTGTAGATCGGTAGTGCAAGAGGCCTGGTCCGAGAGCAAAGACGCCGCAATGGAACCCGATCCAGACGTTGCTAGGTAGTAGAATGGTCTGACCAACCTCCGGGCCCGACCGCAAGCTGCGGCGCGTCCGGTAAGCCGGTGCAGGGTGGAAGGTCAAACCGTAAACATAATCGTGATCGCCGTCTCGGTGGCCCTGTCGGCCTTCTTTTCGAGTTCCGAGGCTGCGTTCCTTTCATTGCAGGGGTCACCCCGACTCCAGCACCTCGTCAGCACCGGGAACCCCGGAGCGCGTCGCGTGTCCGCCATGCTGGACCAACCCGAACGGCTGTTGTCGACTATTTTGCTCGGCAACAACCTGGTGAACATACTGTTCGCCACCCTAATGACCATCGTCACTCTGTCGGTGATAGACGATGAAACCGTCGGGGTTATTGTCGCGACCGTGCTGGGCACAACCGTCCTGCTGTTATTTGGCGAAATCATCCCCAAAGCCCTCGCGGTCAGGTACGCCGAACGCGTCGCCATCCTCTACACGCGGCCGTTGCAGGCCTTTGAGCTGCTCCTGTGGCCGGTCGTCCTAATACTCCGGTTCATCAGCAAGAGTGTGGTTCCAGGCCGAAGGCAGCAGGACGCCGAGTCCCATTCAATCACCGAAGGTGAACTGCGGACACTGATCGACATTGGTGAAGCCGAAGGTGCCTTCGAACCGGAGGAAGCAGAGCTTCTAGAAAACGTGTTCCGGTTTGGAGACCGGCAAGTCCGGGAGGTGATGACTCCGAGGACCGAAATGGTGTTCGTCGAACACGGCGCAACCCTAACTGAGTTCTTGCGTATCTATAGCCAGAACACGCACACCCGGTTCCCAGTGTTCGAGGGCGAGTTCGAGAACGTGTTGGGCATAATTTCCGCCAAAGACGTACTCAAAACACTCGCAGCCCGTACCGTACGTCCCGACGAGTCCGTGACCGCTGTGACCCGCCGAACCCACTTTGTCCCGGAGACGAAACGGGCAGCCGATCTGTTCGAAGAACTGCGCGCGTCCGGCAACCAGATGGCCATCGTCGTTGACGAGTTCGGCGGCCTTGCCGGGCTCATCACCCTGAAACGCTTGTTAGAAGAGCTGGCAGGTCCAGTTGGGGAAGAGGGCGAAGCTCCGGAGGAAGAGTACGAGACGATAGATGAGTTCACCTTCGAGGTAGACGGGGCGATGGGGCTGGACGAAGCCAACGAGGAACTCGGGATACAGCTGCCCGACGACGACGATTTTGAAACCGTCGCCGGGTTTGTGCTCGACGTCCTGGGTCATATCCCGTCCGAGGGCGAGCAGTTCGACTTCGACGGCCTGAGGTTTGAAGTCGTGGAGATGAAGTACCTCAAAATTGAAACCATCAGACTTATCAAACCCCACGGACAGCCTCCAGCCAGCGAATCTGCGAACGGTGATGACGCGCCGCGATAGGACCGAAAGTGCCGGGAAGCCGAAGCAGGTCGTTGTCGAGTTGCGCCGTGCCGTAAGTGGCATTCTCCGGCGGTCACGACTGGACGACACCAAGTTTGTAGTGGCCGTGTCCGGGGGGCAGGACTCCCTGGCCCTCCTCGACGCGCTCCATGCCCTGCGTGGCGACCTGGTACGGGAACTGGTTTGCGCTCACTTCGACCACCGGTTGCGGGGCGTCGCTTCAAGAGCCGACGCCGAGTTCGTCAAGAGTCTTTGCGATTCTTACGGAGTCGAGTGCGTGCTCGGTGCTGCCGACCCGGAAGTCCCGCTGGCGACCGAGGAGGAGGCGCGCGACGCTCGGTACGCCTTCCTCGCGGGCGTCGCGGACCGCGCTGGCACCGATGCCGTTGCGCTTGGGCACACCGCATCGGACCAGGCCGAGACGGTTCTCTTAAACTTGATGCGCGGCACCGGCCTCACTGGCCTTGCTGCCATGCGTCCAGAGTCCCGCAGGGTGATCGATGGCGCGAGCCTGCGGTTGATCCGTCCGCTGCTGTCTGTGTCTCGCGCCGACACCCTGGCGTACTGCGAGGCTGTCGATCTTGTGCCCAGGGTGGACGTTTCCAACGACTCAGAACGCTTCACCCGTAACCGGGTCCGGTCAT
>CAUZIR010000157.1:0-4625 GCA_963579815.1 Dehalococcoidia bacterium | reverse complement strand
ATTCGCGCAAGCCCGGCCGGGAACTGGGCTTCACCCCGTACCACAAGATGGCGCAGGCGCTGGGTTGCTACGGGGAGAAGGTGGAGGACCCGGACGACATTGCCCCGGCACTGCAGCGGGCGTTCGACTCGGGCAAACCCGCCGTAATTAACGTAATTGTGGAGCCCACAGCCGCCGGGGTCAGCGCCGCCTGGGGCGGCTCTCGCATGGAGTAGGGGTTAGCGCGTCTTCGAGCGCGCTCGTCTCCGTAGCGTTGCATAGGACATGCCAGCGAAGGCGAGGGCCATTGCGATTAGGCCCTAGTGCGTCGATGACGGCACGGGAGTTGGTGTCGGCGTGGGAGTGGGCGTTGGTGTTGGGCTAGGAATCGGTGTCGCCGTCGGGACTGGCGTCGGGGTTGCAGTTGGGACTGGCGTGGGCTCTGCGGCCGCTACGCCTTCCACCTTGCGGATGCGGTCATTGGTGCTATCGGCGATGTACAGATCGCCTGATGCGTCGATCCACAGCCCTATCGGGAAAATCGATGCGCTGGCCGCCGGTCCGCCGTCGCCTGGCACGTCACTCCCGCCACCCGCTACCGTCGTGATTATTCCCGTCTCCTCATCCACCCGGCGCACTCGATTTGACGACGATATGAAAAGGTTCCCTGGCGCATCCAACGCCAGGCCAAACGGATTACCCACATGCGCCGCCGTCGCCAAACCACCGTCTCCCTGCGAACCGAACACGCCGATTCCGGCCACCGTCGTGATTTCTCCCGTCACCCCATCCACTCGACGTACTCGATTCCCTTGCAGTTCCCCTATGTACACGTCTCCGCTGGCACTAACCGCCACCGCGTACGGCGTGTCCAATGTCGCGGCCGTCGCTAGACCGCCGTCGCCTATGTTGTCCGATCCAGCTACCGTCGTGATGGTGCCGGTGGCGGCGAAGACGATGCCCGTTAGGATGAGGCCGGTGAGGGCGAGGGCGAGTACGACGGCCGCCGTTAGGGCGGCGAGCATCCGGTTCGTGAGGGTTTTGGGGTGGAGAAGGGCCATATCTGCTTTCACGAATCCCGTTCTTAAACGGATTTCGTGGCACGGCAGTATAACGCTGTAGTCGGGCCGGTGTTAGCTCGGTTTCGGGCCTCTATGGCGGGGAGAGGGTTAGTTGTCTATCACCCAGGCAGCTATGTCGTCGATTACCTGTTGGGAGACGTTGCCCGGTGTGAGCGCGTCGTCGGAGGTGGAGATGCCGTCAATTTCCACGAAGAGGTGGTTTAGGCCGGGGTAGAGCTTGAACTGGACGTCGGAACGGTCGGCGAGGGCAGAGCGCCACAGGTTGTAGTCCGCAACGGTGACCTGGTAGTCGGCTCCGCCTTGCAGGATGAGCATGGGTGCCTCTATCGCCCGGGACGCTTGTGCGGGCTGGTAGCCGACTAGGTACAGCCAGTACGCCGGGCTCGCGCCCAGTAGCAGCGCGCCCGAATCGCTTCCCAAATGGAGCGACGCGATTTCGGCGGCCGTGACTCGCGCGTTTTCCAAGGTCTCGAACTCGTCGCCGGTGACTTCGTCGTCTAACGCGGCGATGTATTCCAGCTGTTCGACGAGCAGGTCGGGGATGGGGCGGGCGGCGGCGGCCAGCAACACGTACCCTGCGACGTTCTGGGCGACGTTCTGGGCGACGTTCCCAGTCTGGTCCGATATAACTTGGGCCGATATAAGGGGAATGGCGTAGCCGCCCAGGCTGTGGCCAAGTATGAAGATGCGCGTCGGGTCGATTCTGCCGACCTGTCCGAGCAAGGCGATGGCCGCGAGCGCGTCGTCGAGTGTTTCGCCGGCGAGGGTGAACGAGGCCGACGCCTCGATGACGCGGCTACTGTGAGTGAGGGTGCGCTTGTCGTATCTCAGCACGGCGATGCCCTGGGTGGCGAGGCCCCAGGCGAGGTCGCGGAAGGGCTTGACCAGGCCGATGGTCTCGTCCCGGTCGGCAGGGCCGGAGCCGTGAACCAAAACTAGGACCGGGAAGGGTCCCTGGCCAACGGGCAGGGTGAGGGTGCCGGGCAGGGGCCAGTCGCCATCTGCCCCGATGACTACGTTGGACTCTGTGAATGTGTCATCGTCCGCGTAGTCGGGAATGGGGAATCCATCGGCCGGACGGCTGGCACCGAAATAGAGCCCGGCTATCTGGCCGTCGACGTCGAAGGTGAATCGGAAATCGACGGTGAAGGTTTGGAACAAGGCTTCTGCGACCAGTAGTTTAAAGAAACCCTGGTCGCTCTCTGTAAAGCTGGTTACAACGAGATAGTCACCCACCCACCCCGTTAGCCCTTCCCACAAGACGGCCAACTCGTCCGGCGACAGAGCCTCGGCCACGGTTTCATCGAAGTGAGCCGCGGCACCGGTGTAGTCGCCTGCAGCCGTAACCTCGATGAACGATGTCGCGATGGCCTCTCGCTCGGCCTGGCTGAGTGTGTGTACCGGAATGGGCGTGGCCGGAGGGGTCGGGGTCACCGTGGGCAGCGGCTCCGGCGTCGCCGAGGGCCCGCCCGCAGGATCGGGTGTTGCCCCAACAACGGGGGTTGCATCTGCGGTCGGCAGAGATGGCGCTGTCGGCCCCGGACCGACGGTGGCTTCGTTCAGGGGCAGGGTGACAGAGGTGACGGCCAGTGTCGGGGTCCGAGACTCGCTGACGATTTCGCTGTCCGCATTTTCGGGGTCACCTCCACCACAGGCGGCAGCCATGAAGAACGCAGCCAGCCCAACAACGCTGAAGGCGGCCCCGATGGAATTTCGCGTTTTTAACACCAATCAGTCCAGCAGGTGGTCTTTTTGTGCGCGCCAGCCGCTGTCGGACGGAAACATGGTCCCCATGCGAACCAGCTGGGGAGTACCGTCGAACCAGTCCTTTACCGTGTCCCGCCACGTCAAATAGTGGAGGTAGGTCTGGTGTGCGGCGAACGCCTCTTCGTCGGCATAAACCTCGTACAAATAGAAGCGGTCGAGGTTTGTTTCGTCGCGGGCGATATCGAACCGGAAGCATCCATGCTCGTCTCCCACCGACCCGCGTGCGTCGCCGTAGCTAGCCTCGATGAATCGGTCTGTGAACTCATTTTTGATGTCGATTGTCACGAAAATTGCAAACATGCTCACCTCGCTTAGTGGCCCCAAAATGGCGCTGAATAGTACGGACTATAGCCGGGGCACCGTGCGGCATTATACGGGCCGCTGATATACCATTTCCGGCGATGGACATTGAGCGCTTGATACGTGATATTCCCGACTTCCCTGAACCGGGGATTGTCTTTAAGGACATCACGCCTGTTCTGGCGAACCCGGAAGCGTTCGCTGCGGTAATAGACCACTTTGTGGAGCGGTACACGCGTGAGCCTGTGGACGTGATTGTCGGCATTGACGCTCGCGGGTTCCTCCTGGCAGCGCCGGTGGCTTACCGCCTCTCGGTTCCCCTCGTACCGGTGCGCAAGCAGGGCAAACTGCCTTTCCACACCCACTCGGTCGCGTATGACCTAGAGTACGGCAGCAACGTGGTTGAGATGCACACCGACGCCCTGGCAAAGGGGCACAAGGTTGCGATTCTTGATGACCTGCTGGCCACCGGAGGAACGATGGCCGCTGCTGCTGAACTGGTGGAAACGGGGGGCGGCGAGGTGGTCGAATTGGGCGTTGTAGTTGAACTGGAGGCCCTCGGCGGGCGTCGCCGTCTTACGGGCCGACCCGTCCACACACTGCTGTCGATCTCATAAGGTGGCAGCCTGGGAGGCTGGCCGGTTGACACCGGGTAAGGCCCGCTGTCACCATTTAGCCCCTCTCGGATAGACCCTGTACGGCCGGGTGGGCTCGGCGACGAAGAACCGAATGTAGTGATGAGGAGCGATCCATGGCTGTAATTACGATGGGTGGACTCACAGGCTGCGGAGGCAGGCAGTTGGGCCAGATGGTCGCCAACCGTCTCGAAGCCGACTACGTTGACCGGCTGATTCTCACCGGGGCCGCTAAAGAGGTGGGCGCGACTGTCGAGGCCCTGCTTGAACGCGAAGAACGCCCGCCGACTAGGGGCGAGCGAATTTCCAGACTCATCCAGCGCATACTTGAGCGCTCCGCCGTTAGCGGTGCGGGTGGAGACCCCTACTTCGGGCCGGGTGCCGTGGCGTTTCTGACCCAGGAGTACGAAGACCTGCCTCAGCCCACCATTACCAAGGGCCACGAGGTTGAAGACGAGGCGTATCTGGAGGGTTTACGCAACGTTCTGAACGACGTGGCTTCTTCTGGCAACGTGGTGATTGTCGGCCGCAGCGGTTCAGCCATTCTTAAAGCCGACCCTCGTGTGCTGCGCATAGGCGTGTACGCCGAGTATGAGGACCGCCTGGCCCGCATTATGGAGCGCGATGGCATCGGCACCAGCGAAGCAGCCGACGTCATCACGGACAGGGACCGGGCCAGGGAGTACCACTTCAAGCGCTTCTTCGGGATGGACAACCCGGAGGATGTGCGCCAGTTCCATATCTCAATCAACACCAGCGTCATCGGACTGGAGTACGCCGCCGGGCTGGTGGTCAGGGCCGCCGAAGGGCTGACTTCGGGTCAACTGCAGCCGGGGGTTTCGAGCCCCACTGTCGCTAACGG
>CAUZIR010000156.1:0-4629 GCA_963579815.1 Dehalococcoidia bacterium | reverse complement strand
GCCGTCTATAGACGGAAGGAGAAGTGGAGCCAACGAGCGGACTCGAACCGCTGACCTGCTGTTTACGAAACAGCTGCTCTACCGACTGAGCTACGTTGGCTAACTTTGTTGCCACCTGTGCTATGCACGACCGGCGGGGCTGCGCGCGACCCACGGGGGCTGTCAGGCGACAGGTCTAATCGTAGCACCCGGTGGGTCCCATTAGACAGCGCCAGAGGCCAAAGCAACCGGGCGTCGTCAGTCGATGACGCGCCTGGCGATGATGTCGCGCATTATCTCGGAGCTACCCGCCGCGATGGTCCACACCCTGTAGTCGCGAGCGAAGCGTTCGACCGGCGTCTCCCGCATGTAGCCGTAGCCGCCGTGAAGCTGGACGGCGTCGTAGCCAATTTGGACGGCCGTTTCTGAAGCAAACAACTTGGCCATAGACACCTGCTTGGCGCACTCTTTGCCGCTCGCGAACAGATCGGCGGCGTTGTACGTCAGGCTCCGGGCCGCCTCGATGCGTGTGGCCATGTCGGCGATTTTGTGTTGCAGGCCCTGCAGCGCACTGAGAGGTCGACCGAAGGCTTCCCGGCCCTTCAGATACGTCCGGGTATCTTCCAGCGCCTGCTGGGATGCCGACACGCTCATTACTGCCACCATCAAACGCTCGCGTTGTAGGCCCGCCGCGAGTTGCTGGAACCCCCTGCCCTCCTCGCCGAGCAAGTTGGCCGCGGGCACCCGGACGTTGTCGAAGGACAGTTCGGCGGTGTCTGACGAGAGCATGCCGGTCTTGGCGAGCTTGCGAGAAACCGTGATGCCGGGACTCTCCCGCTCGACGAGGAACTGGGAGATGCCTCTGTAACGCTGGTCTTCGTCAGAGGTCCGGGCGGCGACGAAGTACAGGTCACCGTACACGCCGTTGGTGGTGAAGGTCTTGTTGCCGGTAATGACCCAGTCGCCCCCGTCACGCTCGGCACGGGTGGTCACCCCCGCCATGTCGGAGCCAGCGCCCGGCTCGGTGATGGCCAGCGCGCACACCGTCTCGCCGCGGATGATGCCGGGCAGGTAGCGAGCCTTCTGGGCCTGTGTGCCTATTGACGCGAGCCAGGGCGACGACATGTCGGTGTGCACAATGACGGAGAACGTCACCCCACCGGCGCGGCAGCGGGCGAGCTCTTCGGCGAACACTACGGTCATCCAGAAGTCGGCGTCGCCGCCTCCAAATTCAGATGGATATTCGATGCCCAAAAAACCCAGCTCGCCCATCTGGCGAAACAGCGAGCGGGGTATCTCGCCCGCCTCTTCCCAGCCGTCTACGTTGGGCACTATCTCCTCGCGCACGAAACGGCGCATGGCTTCCCTAAAGATTTGGTGCTGGACTGCAAAGCTCATCAGGGCTCGCGCTCCCGGCGGCGCAGTTCGTTGCGGCGTATCTTGCCGCTCGCCGTCTTGGGCAGGTCAGCGACGAACTCTATCTCCCTGGGGTACTTGTACGGTGCCGTAACGCTGCGCACGTGGGCCTGCAACTCAGTCGCCAGTTTGTCAGATGTCACGGTGCCAGAGACGACAGCCACAAAGGCTTTGACGATCTGGCCGCGAACCGGGTCGGGCTTGGCCACGACGGCGGCCTCGGCAACGGCCGGGTGCTCCATGAGCGCCGACTCTACCTCGAATGGCCCAATGCGGTACGAGGCGCTAATAATCAGGTCGTCGCCACGGCCGAGAAACCAGAAGTAGCCGTCCTCGTCGCGGGTGGCCAGGTCGCCGGTGTAGTACCAATCGCCCCGGAACGCCTTCGCGTTCGCCCCCGGGTCGCGCCAGTAGCCGGGGAAAAGGCCGACGGGGCGATTCGGCGCTGTCCTGACCGCGATCTCGCCGACGGTTCCGTCGGGAAGCTCATTGCCCTCGTCATCGACAATCGCCAGGTCGAAGCCGGGGCACACCACGCCCATTGAGCCGGGTTTGTGGGGCATGCCGGGGAACGTCGCTGCCATGAGAGTCGATTCGGTCTGCCCGTAGCCCTCCCAGATGTGCAGGCCCGTGCCCGCGCGCCAGGCGTCTATCACCTCGCCATCGACGGCCTCGCCTGCAGCTACCGTGTGCCGTAGGGCTCGTGGCTTAAAGCGAGACAGGTCTTGCTGCACCATCATGCGGTAGGCCGTGGGAGGGGCGAAGAACGTGGTTATGGGAAATCGCGCCAGAACGTCCAGGACCCGGCCGCCGTCGAAGCGGTCTCGCTGATCCCAAATGAAGATGGCTGCCCCCATGTTCCAGGGCGCGAAAAAGCTGGTCCACGCCGCCTGGGCCCAGCCGGTGTCGGCCAGGGTCCAGTGCAGGTCGGAGGGCCTGTTGTCGAGCCAGAACCTGCCGGTGGCAATATGGCCAATCGGGTAGCTGGCGTGCGTGTTCAACACCATTTTCGGGTTGCCGGTGGTTCCGGACGTGAAGTAGATCATGAGCGGGTCGGACGACGGGTTGTTCGGGTGCGGAAGCTCCAGCGATGCCGCGCCCAGCAGGCTCTCGTAGTCGTTGGGGCAGCGCCCGTCGCCGTCACCGGCCACTACCACAGTCTCTTGCAGGCTGGGGCATTCACCTCGTACCGACTCCAACTTGGCCAGGTTGTCGGCGTCGGTTACGGCTATGGACGCCTCGGACACCCCGACGCGATAGGAGATGTCCTTGGTCGTCAGCAGCGTCGTGCCCGGCACCGGGACGAGGCCCGCCCGCATGCACCCCAGCACGACCTCCCACCACTCAACGACCCTGTGCAGCATTACAAAGACACGGTCGCCCTTTTTCGCACCCAGGCCGGTGAGGGCGTTGGCGACGCGCTTCGAGCGTTCGGACAGTTCCCGGTACGTTATTTCACGCAAGCCCACGCCGTCGGGCGCGAGCCACATCATTGCGACCTTGTCGGGGTCGTCGCCCCAACGGTCGAACACCTCGTAGGCCCAGTTGAAGCGCTCCGGCACGTCCTGGCTGAACGTGCGGTAGGTCTCGGCGTAGTCACCGACCAGGTAGCCGTTGCCGGCGTTGGCTGTGCTCATCCTGCAACTCCCGGATCGGCCTGGCCGAGCGCACCGGACCGGCGCAGGTCGCCCACTTCTGCGGCGTCGTAGCCGTGTTCGGCGAGCAGCGCATCGGCATGCTCTCCAAGCCCTGGAGCGCCCCGCGTCGGCCTGATCGATTCGCCCGAAATCTTGAAGGGCTGGGCCAGGAATCGGGATGCGCCGATCTCAGGAAACATGCCTCGTGCCCGAAATTGGGGCGAATCGATCAGGTCGGCCAGTGCGGTGACGGGCGCGGCCGGGACGTCGGCCTCTCGCAAAATCGACTCCCACTCGGTCGCAGGCCGCGTCATGAACGCCTCGGCAACTGCCTCGGTGATGGCTGTGCCGCCCTCGACGCGCTCAGCGTATGTCAGGCCTGCCAGGTCTCCGAGACCGGCCGCTTTGCAATAGCGCCGCCAGAAGTGGTCTTCATCGACGATGCCCAGGCTGAACCAGCGGTCGTCGGCACACTGGAAGACGCCGTAGTGAGGGATGAACGTTACGTTGGGCTTCCCGGCAGCCTCGTGTGCATCCACTGGGGCGGCCTCGTCGGTGCCGACACGGCCAACTTCGGGCGCGAGCAGGGCCAGCGTCGAATCGGCCATCGACAGGTCGATGTAGCTGCCCCTGCCCGTGCTGGCGCGCTGAACCAGTGCCGCGAGGACGGCGATGGCGGCGTAGTGGGCGGACGCTAGGTCGGAGATGAGTACGGGGGGCGCCCAGGGTCGGCCTTCTATTTGCGACTGGGCATCGAGATATCCCGCTAGGGCGAGGAAGTCCACGTCGTGCGCCGGTCTATCGGCCCACGGCCCGTCCTGGCCGAAGCCGGAGATCGCGCAGTAGACGAGGCCCCTGCTGTCGCCAATAAGCGTCTCGTAGTCGGCGGCCAGCCGTTTGGCCACGCCCGGTCGCCAGCCTTCCAGCACCACGTTTGCCTTACTGGCGAGCCGATGAAGCACCTCCCGGCCGCCGTCGGTCTTGAGGTCGAGCGCGATGCTCTGCTTCCCTCGATTTAGGCTCGCCCACATGGCGGGGCTGGGTCGCAGCGGGTCGCCGTTGGGTGGCTCGACCTTGATAACCCGCGCGCCGAGGTCGGAAAGTATGGAGGAGCAGAACGGCCCCGGTACGTTCACGGTCAGGTCAATTGCCGTGAGGCCTTGTAAGGGCAGGTTGGACTCGGCCTGGTTCACTTTCGGTATATCTGGCTGCACATTGCCGTTACGCCGCAGGTCCGGCGGCGCACACCTCACGCTCGTCGTCCGTCAGCTCAGTTTCAAGCGCCGACAGCGCACCGTCGAGTTGCTCGGAGTTGCGCATGCCAACGATGGTGGCATCGAGCCGGGGCTGGGTCAGCAGCCAGGCGAGCGCGGTCTGGGTGAGCGTATGACCGGCCGCGTCGGAGGCCGTCTTCAGACGGTCGACGAAGTCCTGGGCTCGCTCATGCCAGTAGAGCCGCCGGTAGTTGAGGCCGCTGTTTAGCTTGTCGCCTTCTACGGGCTCGTGTCGGTCCAGGTACTTGCCGGTGAGCATGCCCCCGGCCAGCGCGCCGTAAGGGTAAATGCTTATGTCGTCGTCCACGCAGAAGGGCACTACC
>CAUZIR010000155.1:0-4639 GCA_963579815.1 Dehalococcoidia bacterium | reverse complement strand
CGGGTGCTGGTCACCCGGCCCACCGGCGTGCCGTCGTGCACTATCGGCGACCCGTCTCTTGGTACCGGGCTTGATGCGTCCATAACGAAGCCCACCAGCCGTTGCCTCGGTCCCCGCCTAACGACCGCACGCAGGCCACCGCGACCGACGAAGTCCTTCTTCGCCAGCCTCACCGCCCAGCCCATGCCGCTCTCAATGGGCGTCGTGATGGAGTCGGTGTCCTGGTTGACGATAATGTGGCCCTTCTCCAGCCGGAGAATGCGCTGCGCCTCCAGCCCGAACGGCGCGATGCCGTAATCGCGACCAGCGGCCGTTATGGCGTCCCACATGTGCTCGGCGTACTGGGAAGGGAAGTGGACCTCCCACCCCGTCTCGCCCACGAACCCGATGCGCAGCAGGACTGCGGGCACCCCGGCGACTGTCGCTTCCACGGACCGCATGTACTGAAAGGTTTCTGGCGACAAGTCGGCATCGGTCAACCCCGACAGGGTCTGCCTTGCGTTCGGCCCGGCCACGTTGATAGCCGCGAAGCCCGACGTCACGTCGGCGATGTGCGCGGTCATGTCCCCCTCGGTCGCGATCCACCACTTGTACCACTGCTCAATCAATTCAATGTTGCCGGTGGTGGTGGTGACGAAGAACCGGTCGTCGCTCAGGCGAGTGACAGTGCCGTCGTCAAGAATCGTGCCGTTGTCCAGGCACATTACGCCGTAGCGAATGCGCCCCACCCTCAGATTGGACATGCGGTTCGTGTACAAAAAGTCGAGCAGCCGGGGCGCATCTGGCCCCCGCACATCAAGCTTTCCAAGAGTGCTGACGTCGATCAGGCCGACGCGTTCCCGCACCGCCTGTGCCTCAGACGCCGCATCCCCGTAGCTATACGGCCTCTGCCAGCCTCCCGCGTCCACTACCTGCGCACCCATCTCAATGTGTTTGTGGTGCAGAGCGGTTCGCTTCACCGGCAGGTGTCCCGGCCCGGCCAGCGCCCCCAGCGACACGGTTATAGACGGCGGGCGCATCGTCGTCAGGCCCATCGTCTCTTGAGGGACGTCGGCCAGCTTCGATGTCGTCGTCGCGAAATTGCGCAGGCACATCTTCCCCTGACACGGCCCCATCGTCGTGGTGGAGTAGCGCTTGAGAATCTGGATGTCGGCGAAACCCTCGGTTACGGCCTTACCCAGGTCGCTGGTCGAGACGTCCTCGCACATGCAGATGAACTGCTTTTTGGCGCTGGACTCGTGTTCGGCTATCGCCGTGTCATCCCCTGGCTTCGGCCAGGCCACTGGTGCCTGCCGTTCGCCCCTTGCCGCGGCCGCACCGGCCTGCCGCCCCTGCGCCGCCGAGTCTGTGGAATCGGGCGCTCCAACCAGTCCTCCGGCCAGATACACACCGTCCGGAGCGTCTGTCGGCACGAGCGTCCCCAGCGCCGGGTCCGAGACGGTTGTGCACCCTGCCTGCAAGGCCAGCTGTGCTGCGGGCTGCAATCGTCCGGCCATGAGCAGCGCGTCGCAGTCGATGGACTCGCTACGGCCGTTCCCAGCAGCAAAAGTGATGCGCTTAACGGCACCCTTCCCGGTAGCGCCGATAACAACCGCGCCAGTCTCCAGCCGGATGCCCGTGTCGTTCAACTTGGAAACCACTCCGTTAGGCGAACCTTCGGTTCGGGCGTCCAGCACGGCGGCGACATCGACTCCGGATGCCTGCAGCTCGGCGGCGAATACGTACCCGGAGTCGTTCTCGGTCGCTATAACGACTCGGCCACCCGGCCTTACGCCGTACGTGCGCAGCAGCCTCATCGCCCCGGTCGCCAGCATCACGTCGGGCAGGTCGTTGCCTGGGAACACGAACGGGACCTCGTGCGCGCCGGTGGCCAGCACCACTCGGCCCGCACGCACCCTGAGGACTTCTTGACCCCGTAACACGGTAACGAAGTTGTCTGCGTAAAACCCGAAGGCTGTTGAGTCGGACCACACGTCTACCGAGGACTGGCCCCGCACAGCGGCGATCAGGTCGCTGGTGTCACTTGCCGATTGGCCCGCTCCCAGCGTCGGTTGCTCGTCTACCAGCACCACCTGCGCGCCAGTCTCGGCAGCGGCGATGGCGGCAGACATGCCAGCATGCCCCCCTCCGATCACCAGCACGTCGATGTGCACCGACCGATGCACGTAGCCGGGTAGCTCGGCAGCGTTGGGGTTGACCTTCCCCAGCCCGCCAACCGCCCGCAGTATCGGCCGAACCAGGTTCCACACGGGCTTCGGCTTGTGGAACGCCTTATAGTAGAACCCGACCGGCATCAACCTGTCGGCCCTGTCCAGCACGGACATGGCGTCGAAGTCCACCGACGGCCAGGCGTTCTGGGACCCCACCACCATGCCATCCGCAACAGGCGTGGTGCAGGCGCGTACATTGGGTGCCCCATCCACCGTCACCATGCAGTTGGGGCAGCGGCCCGCCACGCACAGCAGGCCCCTCGGCCGGTGGTACTTGAAGCTACGCGAGATGGTTTGCACCCCGGCGGCCGCCAGGGCGGAGCCGACGGTGTCGCCAGCAAACCCGGAGAGCTGCTTGCCGTTGTAGACGAAAGTGATCGGCCGGTCCCTATCTATGACCTGGCCATCCATGGGCTCTATGCGCAGGGAAATCGCCATCTAGTCGTCAGCGCTCTTGCTTGATCCCAGGGTTGGGTCGGATCGAGACGGCTCGCCCGGCCAGCGCGTTTCGCTGACCTGGTTGGACACCGTGTCACGCTCTACGACCAGCCACTGCCTGCAGCCGAACTTGTGGTACCACCACTCAGTTTCCTGCCCAGCGGTGTTGCGACGTACGTAAAAATAGTTCGCCCAGTCCCGGTCGGAGGCCTCTGGCTTGGGGCGTTTGAGTATCTCGCCACCAAACCTGAACTCTCCAACCGGACGCGGGCCACAGTTGAGGCAGGGAATCAGAAACGACAATTGGTTAAAACAGCGTCAGGTATCGGTCGATCTCCCACTGGCTGACCTGGCTGTGGTAAGAATTCCACTCGGCCGACTTCACCTTCGCGAACTCGCCGTAAATCAGACCCAGCGCGTCTTGTATGACTTTATCGCTGGCCAGCGCGCTGAGCGCTTCGGGCAGCGATTGGGGAAGAACGTCTATCCCTCGCTTCTTTATCTGGGCAGGGGACAGGTCGTACATGTTGTCGGTGTTGGCAGCGCCGGGGTCGAGCTTGCGCCGCACCCCGTCCATACCCGCCGCCACGTACGCCGCGAAGGCGAGGTACGGGTTGCACGCCGACGACATAGTCCGGTCCTCCAAATGGCCTGGCCCTGCGGTACGGATCATCTGGGTACGGTTATTGTCGCCGTAGGTAATGAAAACGGGCGTCCACGTATACCCGGAGCGCGCGCCGTGCACTGCCGAGCCCGACTGCAATCGCTTGTAGCAGTTCACCGTCGGCGACGACACCGCACATAGCGCAGCTGCATGTTCCAGCACGCCGCCAATGAAGTGCAGCGCCATCTCCGACAGGCCCAGGCCCGCGTCGTCGGCGTCTCCCTTGAAAACGTTGGTGCCAGTGGCCGCATCTTCCATGTGGAAATGAATGTGTCCGCCGTTGCCGGTGCGGTCACCGAACGGCTTTGGCATGTGCGTGGCAATCGCGCCGTACTTCTTGGCTATCTGGCTGGTCATCATCTTGAAGAACGTGTACCGGTCGGCGGTGACCAGCGCATCGGCAAAATTGAAGTTCAGTTCGAACTGGCCGTTGGCGTCCTCGTGGTCCGCCTGGTACGGGTCCCAGCCCAACGACCGCACCCCGGCCATCAGTTCGCTGAGGTAATCGAATACGTTGGAAATTCCTTTGAAGTCGTAACAGGGCTTGGTCAGCGTGTCGATGTTGTCCGGGTCGAACACGCTGATACTGCCGTCGTCATTCCTCGTCACCAGAAAGTGTTCCGGCTCAATACCTATGTGGAACGTGTAGCCCTCTTCCCGCAGGTCGCCAAGCACGCGCTTAAGGTTCTGGCGCGGGCAGTAGGGGTGAGGCTCGCCGTCCACGAACAGGTCGGAGGCGAACCGGGCAACGCCGTCGCGCCAGGGCAAAGGAGTGTAAGTGTCCATATCGATACGGGCGAGCATGTCGTGGGAGTGCGGGCCCTGGCCCATGCCATCCAACGCCGCCCCGGCGAACCCCGCCCCGCCGTCGATGACGTCGTCGATGTGTTCGACCGGCACCATCTTGACCTTGGGCGATCCATGAATATCGACGAACTGCGTCAGAATCAGCTCGATGCCGTCCTTTTGTATGCGCTGTTTGAGGTCTTCGCGTGCCTCAGACTGGGAATCAACCAAAGCGTCTCCTCTCAAGGCAATGGGTCAAGCCAGGGGTGGCCGTTTGCCGACCGCGTCACCGGCCGCTGCCAAGACGCTCGCCGCATGCACAACCGTCGCTTCGTCAAAATGGCGGCCTACCAGCTGCACGCCGATAGGCAGTCCCTCAGAAGACCAGCCAAACGGCAACGAAATAGCCGGTGCCCCGGTGATGTCGAACACCGCAGTGCACATCAGGGCTGTCCTGCCCGGTGCCATCTGGTCGTCCACGGCCAACTCCACCGAGTCATGGGGTGGGGCGGGCACAGCCGTCGCGGGGCACAGCAGCAAG
>CAUZIR010000154.1:0-4660 GCA_963579815.1 Dehalococcoidia bacterium | reverse complement strand
CGGGCCCCCCGTCCCCCCAACGTCTGGAGCCCCGGTGTCGTCGGCGGCAGGCGTCGCGCTGGGAGTCCCCGAGCCCATTGCGGTCAGCGGTGGAATCCGTCGTTGGGGCAGGAGTCAGCGTAGATGACGGTAGTGCCAGGGCGGTTTCGGCGAGGGCCAGTTCGACCCCGGCCTGCACCGTGGCTTCCACGTCAACGCTCGCGTTCCCATCCACACCTTGGCCCACACCCTGAGAAGTAGGCTCGACCTCGCAGGCGGCCAAAACAAGCAAAGCCGCGAAAAATATGGCCAACCCAGCCGGCCGTAAAGTGTTACGTAAAGCCGGGGCATAGTAACACTGCGCGACGGAATACTTCGCCTAATTTGCCGGGCGTCGGGCCGCGCCACTGACGCCTCTGGCGATCTGGTAGCATCCGGGTTCACTAGCCGCCGCAGCCTGCCCCGGTTGGCCCTTTTTCCGACCAGGCTTAGAGTAAGTAGCGGCGGTTCGGCCCCTGAACGGTAATGAAGGGGAACAGCAATGGAGGCCAAAATGCTGCACCGACGCCTGTTACTAGTGTTACCCGGCCTGATGTTGATCGCATCGGCCCTACTCGCTGCCGCGTGCGGAGCCGACTCTGCCCCCGCCGCCAGCGTTGTGGAGACGCAGGCGGCGGGACCCGGCCTTTTCGAGGTCGGTCCGGAAATGGCCGTCGAACGCGTCTCCCCGGCCGGTGTGGAAATGGGCGACGGCCGCCTGATGGTCCTGGGCGGCAGAGGCAAGGGCCAGGGCCGGTACGCCGCTGTCCACGACGACGCAGAGATATATGATCCGGCGACCGGGAAGTGGGCGCCCGCCGGGCACATGACTGCCGAGCGCGAAGGCCCGACCGCGACCCTGCTAGCGGACGGTCGCGTTCTGGTCGTGGGCGGTATCAATAAGCTAAAAGACCTTTCCGGCGGGCCGGACATGTTTGACCCGGCGACAGGGGTCTGGACGGCCACCAGCGACCCCGTCGAGACGAGAGAGGGCCATCGGGCGGTGCTACTCCAAGACGACCGGGTGCTTGTCGTAGGTGGCAGAGACACCCTGCTCCACCAACTCGCCATGGCGGAGACCTACGACCCGGTCGCCGACGTGTGGGAAGAGGCCGGAGAGACGACCGAAGTTCGCTCCAACCACGCGGTCGCGGTTTTGGCCGACGGCCGCGTGTTATTGGTCGGCGGCGGAAAGCTCGACGGACCGCACCTCAAGACCGCCGAACTGTGGGACCCCGCCACCGGGACATGGTCTGCCGCGGGCACGATGGCTGTGAGCAGAGCATTCCACTCGGCGACCTTGCTGGTGGACGGCCGGGTGCTGGTGGTTGGCGGCAAGGGCAAAAAGAGATCGGCCGAGCTATACGACCCGGAAACAGGCACCTGGTCTTCTGCCGGTGACACGACGGACCCGCGCTCCGAGCACCAGGCGGTGCTGCTGTCCGACGGCCGTGTGCTGGTGGCCGGGGGCATTGGTCGCATCGCCACCGCCGAACTTTACGACCCGGTGACCAACACCTGGTCGTCTGCCGACTCAATGGCCGAGACGCGCTACCGCTTCGTCGCGCTCAGCATGGCAGCGGGCAAAGTCATCGTCGTGGGAGGGCTGATGGACGACCGGATAACGCCCACCAGCGAAATCTTCTCGCCCTAAAAACCGACGTGAGTGGGAGCGTCGCTCGCGGCGCTCAACAACTGTCGTTTGCCGTGCCCCCGTCGGGCATTAGCGTGTTGCAAAGTATCGCGCCCTCCATGTCGGCGCCCTTGAGGTACGCCCACGACAGGTTGGCGTCGGTCAGGTTCGCGTTTCTGAGTACGGCGTCTTTAAAGTTGACGTTGTTCAGGTTCGCGCTCGTCAGGTCCGCACCGGTCAGGTCGGCCTCGCTCAAGTCGGCCAACAGCAGGTTCACGCCACTGAGGTTGGCCTCCCTTAGGTTCGCTCCGCTCAGGTCGACTCCTTCGCCGAGACCCTTGTTTATCTGCTCTGCCGCCAGGTCTTTTCCCTCGAAATCGACTCCCTCACACTGGGCGCCTGGTCCTATTTCGCAATCCCCGGCAGATGACTTGCGGTCGGCCTCTGCGGTCGCCGCCGTGCTTGGCCGGTCGGGGATTGGTGATGCGGTCGGTTCCGGGGTCGTGCCCAGGTCCGTGGCGGGCGTCTGACCCGAACATCCGATTAACGCTCCCACTAGCACTGTCGCGATTACCGGCACAGCGACAAGCGTCGCTACCAATTTCATGCGGCTGGTTGTCATGCTCGCGCCTCCGATGCTCTGGTGTTCTGGCGGCCGCCCTGTGTCCAGACGGCCTACTGGCTCTCGTCGGTGACCAATTCGTTGACCTGGAAAATCGGGGTGATGTTCGTGTAGGCGGGAATGTCGGCGGCCAGCTCCTCGCCGTGAGTGGCCACCGCCTGGACGTAGCCGTCTAGCGTCTCAAAGTCGTATAGGCCAATGCACACGAACTTGGGCGGGGCCGTCGGTGCGATACCCCGCTTAAGTTCCTCGAAGTCGGGAGTGGACACCCCATTCCACACCTGTACTCTTTTCAGCCCGAACGGACGGCACAGGTCGAGGTTCATTTTCAGGTGGACGGTGGCGTAGTACTCGTGGTCAAAGAACCCGTCCGGGGTAATGGGGTACATGGACGTCATACGGATCAAGGCGAGGCCTCCCAAAGCAGCAATTGAGTGACCGGCCCGTTGGCAGCCGATTCAGGGGCCATGGGCACTCAGGGTTTAGCAGTTCGCGCCATTCTAGAACGAGAGGGACTCGGCCGCTTGGATGCGAGCACATTTGCAGTCGCACTATTTAGGGCTGGTACATGCGGGTAAGATCCCCAGATGACTATTCATGCTCGGCTCGCCAAATTCGATCAACCCGGGGGAGGTGCACTGGTGAAAAGGTTCCTGTTCGCTGGAATGATCCTTATCGGCCTATTGGCCGCTGCCTGTAGCAGTTCCCCCGCGTCGGATAGCGCGGCCGACCCTGGGAATGGCTCGACGAGCGGCGAGACCGTCTCGGACGGCGTGGCCACTGGCTCCGGCACCTCTGTGCTCATTGACGACCTGCGTGCCCAACGAATGCGATCGGCCTCGGTCGCTCTGCCTGACGGTCGTGTGCTTGTGACTGGCGGCAACCAGCCCCAGTTCGCTGCGGGCGCGGTTAAAACAGCCGAGGTGTGGGCGGAGGGCCCGGAGGTCTGGGAGTTCACCGAGGACATGGTGGACGAACGCTTTGCGCACGCCATGGTCGTGCTCAAGGACGGCCGTGTGCTGGCTGCCGGTGGACGCGACATCAAAAACACCGGTACAAACCACGCCGAGGTCTGGGACCCGGCCACCGGGAACTGGACCGCCTTGGCGGACATGAACGAGGCCCACGAGTCATTCGTCATGGTCACTATGGATGACGGCCGAGTGTTCGTGGCCGGTGGCTCGAACCGCGACTACGCCCCCACAGCCATCGCTGAAATTTACGACCCCGCAGCCAACACCTGGACGCTGATAGGCGGTATGTCCATTGACCGCATATGGCACACCGGCACGCTGCTTAGCGATGGCCGGGTGCTGATTGTGGGCGGCGGCGACCCCGACGGTCCGTACCTCAAAAGCACCGAGATTTACGACCCGGCCCAGGGCACCTGGTTCTCGGCAGGCGACCTGACCGTGGGCCGGGCCCAGCACTCAGCGACTTTGCTAAAAGACGGCCGCGTCCTCGTCGTCGGCGGCAGGGGCAAGCGGCAGACCTCGGAAATCTACGACCCGGCCGACAACAGTTGGGGCGATACGGCCGACATGATCGAGCCCCGGTCGGAGCACACATCGATCTTGCTGCCCGACGGCCGCGTACTCATCGCCGGTGGCACCGGCAGCCGGACATCCATCGAGGCCTGGGACCCGGCCACCAACACCTGGTCCAAGGTGGGTGACTTGCAAATCGGCCGCTATCGCCATCTCGGTGAGTTGCTACCCGACGGTCGAATCATCATCATGGGTGGCAACGGAGCCGAGGGGATTTTGGCCAAGTCCGAGATCTTCTCCATCGGCATCGGCGCGGAGGTCGAGGCGGCCGTGCGAACGGGCACAGCCGACCCTCAGTTGCCCACGCCTGTTGCATTCGTCGAGCCCACCCCCGAGCCCACGCCCGACCCGGACGCGGTCGTCATAGATCTCTTCGAAGGCCCACTGGAGGCTCCCATCGACGCCATTGGTGGCGGGAACGCCAACCAGGTTCCGACCGGCCAGCCGGTCAGGTTGCACATTGGGGAGCTGGTGGTCAGCCCCAGCCTTTCTACCGGGCTCGGTGCAGAGTTCATCGAGGTCGTCTCCGACACCCGCTGTGCCACCGGCGTTCCCTGCGACGACCCCGGTCAGGTCGAGATAATCGTCCTCATGCGTCAGTTGGACTTCGAATTTGGTACTGCTAATCTCATACTGCGAGGCGACCAAACCCTGCCTTCGGTCAAGAAGATTGGCAAGTTCTCGGTGGCGTTGATCGCTGTTGATCCTGCCCTGGCGGGTGACTCTAGCGACCCCATTGCCACGCTGGCCATCGTCGAGTGGAAACGCCCCCGTTGATGCGCCGGATTGCGACCATAGAAGTCACAAAGAGGACGCTCTCCTGAAAATAAAGACCGTCAG
>CAUZIR010000153.1:0-4667 GCA_963579815.1 Dehalococcoidia bacterium | reverse complement strand
TCTCGTCCAGTAACCAGACCGCCAGGCCTGCCGAGAATAGGGGCGCGGCACCGACGATTATGGAAGCGCGGGAGGCACCGGCCAGCTGTACGCCGATGAAGTTGAACAGGCGGCCAACCGGGTACGATAGCGCTGCGTTCAGGAACATGAACCCGAAGGCTGCGGCGGCCAGTGCGAAGATTTCTGCGGCGTGCAGGGAAAACGCGATGGCCATGGTCACGACCGCGCCGACTATCAGCGACACAGCGGTCCCAGTGGTAGGCCGAACGTGCTGCATGCCCAGGCGGGCTAGTACGGCCGTGGCACCGAAGCCGAGCGCCGCAACGAGCGCGAAACCGACCCCGAGCGAGTGTTCCACTACCTGCCTGCTGTCGACGGACTGGCGAGCGCGTTGAGGATGGACTGGAAGATGGGTAGGCCGCCGGTAGCGCCGAGTATGTCTTCGCAGGCCTTTTCTGGGTGAGGCATCATGCCCAGCACGTTGCCACGTTCGTTGAGAATTCCTGCGATGTTGCGGGCCGAGCCGTTGGGGTTGGATGCCTGCGTGATGGAGCCGTCGGGTTCTGCGTAGCGGAAAGCTACCCGCCCGTTCGCTTCCAACTCATCGAGCGTCTCGGGGTCGGCGAAGTAGTTGCCCTCGCCGTGGGAGATGGGCATGCGGATGACCTGCCCCGGCGCTGCTACGGAGGTGAAGGGGCTATCGGCGTTCTCTACGCGCAGGTCGACCCACTGGCAGCGGAACTGCAGGTGCTCGTTGCGCATCAGAACGCCGGGGAGCAGCCCGGCCTCGCACAGGACCTGGAAGCCGTTGCAGATGCCAATGACTAGGCCTCCGGCGTCGGCGAAACGGGCGACCGACTCCATGACAGGCGAGAAGCGGGCGATGGCACCGGCGCGCAGGTAGTCGCCGTAAGAGAACCCGCCGGGAATGACGACGCAGTCGTAGGCCGACAGGTCGGTGTCGCGGTGCCAGATGTACTCGACGGGGGCGTCCAGCACATCGGCCAGCACCCGGAAGCAGTCGCGGTCGCTCCAGGTGCCGGGGAAAACTACTACTCCGATCTTCATTGGGCTTCGGCTCCCGCCTTTTTCAGCCTTCCAATTGCGTCTTCTACCGACCAGACGGTTCGGCGCTTGCCCAGCACCTCCATCGACTCGAACAGGGGCGGGGATATGCGCTGGCCGGTCGTTGCTGCGCGCAGTGAGCCGAATAGCTGGCCGGGCTTCAGTTCCAGCTCTTCGGCCAGTGATCTGAGCGAGGCCTCAAGCACGGCCGCCTCGAATGGCTCGGCCTGCTGCAATGCGCCGAGAGCACGCTCCAGTGCGGCGAGGGTGCCGACGGCGTCCATTTTTTTTTGCACGAGGGAGTCGGTCTCGTAGGTTAGTTCGTCGGTGAACACGAACCGGGTAAGCGCGGCCGCGTCGTCGAGGCTCTTCATCCGTTCGTTAATGAGGGGCACCAATTTCAGAAGAGTGGCACGGTCGGGATCGCGGTCGAAGCCGTGGGGGGACGAGGTGGCCCAGTACTCAAACAGCGCGTCAGCCAACTGCTCAGGAGGAGTCTCCCTCAGGTACAGGCCGTTCATCCAGTCGAGCTTTTCCACGTTGAATATGGCGGGCGACTTTGCTACCCGCTGTATTGAAAAATGCTTTTTCAGTTCTTCCATGGAGAACACTTCGGTCTTGTCGTCGAGCGACCAGCCGAGCAGGGAGAGGAAGTTGACCATGGCATGCGGCAGGTAGCCGTTCTTACGAAACTCCGAGATAGAGGTGGCGCCGTGCCGTTTGCTCAGCTTGGACCTGTCCGGGGCCAGGATGATGGGGACGTGCGCGAACAGTGGTTTGTCGAACCCCAACGCCTCGTACATGGCCCAGTGCCGGGGTAGCGACGGTAGCCATTCTTCGGCCCTCAGCACGTGGCTTATCTTCATCGCATGATCGTCCACAACGTTAGCGAGGTGGTAAGTCGGGAAGCCGTCCGACTTGAGCATGACGAAGTCATCGATCAGCTTGTTCTCGAACGACACCTCTCCCCGGACCAGGTCGGAGACGACCGTCTGTCCGCTTTCGGGCATAGCGAACCGAACCACCGGAGTAGCGTTCTCGGACATTGCCTCGGTAAGTTCGTCCTGGCTCATGCCCCGGCAGTGCCGGTCGTAGCCGGGCGGCTTGCTGGCTGCGCGTTGCTGCTCGCGTACGGCCTTGAGGCGCTCGGGGGAACAGAAGCAGTAGTAACCGTGGCCGGACGCGAGCATGCGGTTGACTGCGACCTTGTAGTTCCCCCGCGCCTTGCGGTCGGACTGGTAATAGGGGCCGTACGGTCCCCCGACATCTGGACCCTCGTCCCAGTCGAGGCCAAGCCAACGCAGCGAACCCAGAATGGACTCGACCGCGCCTTCGACGAAGCGTGCCCGGTCGGTGTCTTCGATTCGGATGAGGAAAGTCCCGCCCTGGCCCCTGGCGAATAGCCAGGCGAATAAAGCGGTGCGGATGTTGCCGACGTGTGGCTCGCCCGTGGGACTGGGGGCGAAGCGAACTCTTACAGGTGCGGTCATTTGGGTTCTCGAATTTCAGGGACCGAGTTTTTAGGAGTAAAGGTTGTCATCTCAGCGGAGAAGTCTAGCATCTCGGACAGGTAGGTCGTCAGGTCTTCGGGCAGGGGTGAAGTCAGTTCAATTCGTCGCCCGCTGACGGGATGGTCGAACGCCAGAGCCGATGCGTGAAGGAACTGCCTGGCCAGACGGTGTGCGGCCCTCCCGTAGACCGTGTCGCCCACTACTGCGTGTCCAATTGAGCCGAAATGGACGCGAATCTGGTGGGTGCGGCCGGTGGCGGGTTTGATATCGACCATCGTGCTTTTGTTGAATCGGTGGATTACCCGGAACCCGGTCGAGGCGGCCCGCCCGTTTTCAACGACGGCCATTTTCTTTCGATTGCGTGGGCTGCGACCGATGGGGGCTTCGATAACCGCCTCGTCCTGGTCGAGTGAGCCGACCACCAGCGCGGTGTAATGCTTGTCAACGCTTCGGTCGGCGAATTGAGCGGCGACGCCAGCGTGTGCCCGTGGCGTTTTTGCCACGACTATAAGACCAGAGGTATCGGCGTCCAGGCGATGCACGATGCCCGGGCGGGTGGACTCGCCCACGCCTGTTACGTCCGGCCAGCGGGCGATCACGGCGTTGGCCAGGGTGTCGTTGGGGTGTCCGGGAGCCGGGTGCACAGTCATACCGGCGGGCTTGTCTATGACGAGCAGCTCATCGTCTTCATAGACCACCGTGAGAGGCACGTCCCAGGGAACCAGGTTGGAGGGCTCCGGCTCGGCGGGCATTATGGTGACGACCTGCCCTGCCGCCAGTCTGAGCGCGGGCTTTTTGGTGACGGAACCGGCCACCCGTACGAGGCCGCGCTTGATGAGGGCTCGGCCTCGTGACCGGGACAGGTCCGGGACCTGGCTGGTGAGGAAGATGTCGAGCCGTGACGTGCCGTCTGCGTCAGAGACCGTCAGTTCGACCGAATCGGTCAACTAGTGTGGTCGCCCGCAGAGCCACCGGCAGAAAGGCTGCCGGAGTCGCTGGCCGGGTCACCGGGATCGTTGGCCGGGGCCGCCTCGTCTTTTTTCGGCGCTACGGAGGTGACGACGATGAGCAAGAAGATGCCAACGGTTATTGAGGCGTCGGCGATGTTGAATATGGGCCACGGGCCCACGTCCACGAAGTCGGTGACGCCGCCCATTGCCAGCCTGTCTATTAGATTGCCGATTGCCCCGCCCATGAGGATGCCGATGGCACCCCGCATGATGAGCGTGGGTGCGCGCTGGCTACGGTAGAAGTAAATGAGGAAGCCGATGGCGATGATGGACACCACGGTGAGGATGACGGTGGCGTTCTGGAACAGCCCGAATATGGTGCCCGTGTTTGTGTAGTGCGTGAGCCGGAAGAACCCGCTGGACGGGACCGAATGGGTTAACTCTATGTTCTCCCGCACCAGGAACTTCGTTAACTGGTCGAAGAAGACGACGAGGACCACGGCGGCGCCGAAGATGCGGTCCCGGTACATCGCGATACGCGAGGGGACGCTATTTGCCACTGCGGACTCGGCGGCCGAGTTTGGCTCGGAATTTGTTTCGGAAAGCGAATTCATGGGCTGGTATCAGAGTATCGGATGTCGGAAGCCGTGTCTGCGATGCGGTCGGCTATACGCAGGGCCAGCGCCTGCATGGTCGACGTCGGGTTGACCCCGCCAGCGGTGACGAAGATAGAGCCATCGATAAGGAACAGGTTTTCCACGTCGTGCGTCCGGCCCCAGGGGTCCACGACGGAGCTGTCCGGGTCGCTCCCCATGCGAGCGGTGCCCATGAGGTGTCACCCGGAGTAGGGAAACGGGTTGGTGGTGATGGTCTGGTTCGCACCGGCCGCGTTTAGCACGTGCACGGCGTTGTCCACGCCGTGGGCCATGAGCGCTCGGGAGTTGGCGCTAAGGGAGTAGTGAACCCGGTGCGCGGGAATGCCGCTGCCGTCGGTCAATTCAGGGTCGAGATCGACCTGGTTGTGCGGTTCGGGCAGGTCTTCACCGATGACGGCGATGGTGCCTGTTCTTCGATGACGCTCTGCGAACACCCGCCGATGATCGGCACCCCAGGGAACCATGTGATCGCCCGCGCCAGCCAT
>CAUZIR010000152.1:0-4669 GCA_963579815.1 Dehalococcoidia bacterium | reverse complement strand
CGTCCATCACATGGGCGAGCACCGTGTGAAGCAGGCCAGGCGCGTCCTGGTCGAACGTGAAGGCTAACGACGTCTTATCGTCTCCGGTCGGTTCGTGGTCCTCGGCGGCCAACACTACAAACCGGGTCTCATTGTTGGGGTTGTCCTCGATTGCACGGTCCAGTACGTTCGCCCCGTAAAGTTCTGCCGCCCTCAGGGTGCCGACGGCCGCTGCCCCTGGCCGAGTTGCGAGACTTTCAACCGCTCCGGACGTGCTCAACGACGCGACCAGCTTTGCGTCTGGAAGTCGCTCATGTAGGTACTTGGCGCACTGTGCCAGGGCTTGCGGGTGTGAGTAGACGACGCTGATGTCTCCAAGGCTTGTACCCGGCGACGCGAGCAAGTTGTGGTGGATTGAAAGCACCAGTTCGTCGTGAATGGACAGGTCCGAGTCGTGGATAAGCAAGTCAGCCGTGAAGGTAACCGCTCCTTCCAACGAGTTTTCTACGGGCACTACTCCCGCGTTTGCAAGGCCCGCCTCCACAGCTTTGGCAACTGCCGGGATAGACGGGCAGGGGAGTAGTTCCGCGGTCGGGTCGAACCGGACGGACGCCTCTTCAGCGAACGTGCCAGCCGGCCCCAGATACCCTAGCGTCGCGTACCCGGATGCAGTGTGGCCAGAACGTGCTACGCCAGTCATTTGCTCATCAAGTTCATGTGAGCGTGTCTCTGAGCCGGTCGAGGTCGTCGATATTCGTGACAGCGACGACATGGTCTTCCGGGCTCAGGGCTGTGTTTTCGTTCGGGATGGCAGCAGTACCGTCCCTGCCAATCACCAGGGAGATGAGCGTGCCTACTGGCAGAGTCAGGTCTCTAACCCGCCTTCCCACTGCTGCGGAGCCGGGCAGCACCCTGATTGTGACCATGACCGACGAGTTGGACCCCGGAATATCCATCAACCTCACGACGCCCTCTATGGGAAGGGCCTCCTGGATTCTTCTGGTGATCAGCTCGACAATGTTGATCGGTGCGTCGATGCCAAGGAGGTTGAAAAGCCTGGCGTGGTCATCAGACTTGACCAGTCCCGCCGTCAAAGCGACGTTGAACTGGCGGCGTGCAAGTTGGCAAGCCACCATGTTGTCGGCGTCCGATCCGCTGGTGGCTATAACCGCCTCGGCCCGGGCTGCGCCCGCCCGCGCGAGGACTTCTCCTTCGGTACCGTCTCCAGTAACCGTCACGCTGCCCAACTCGTTTTCCATGGCCGCACAGCGGTCTGCGTCCCGATCTATCACGGCGATTTCATGGCCCGCGGCTATCAACCACCCGGCCACAGAAGAGCCCACCAAACCCGCGCCTATGATCACTACGTGCAAGTGCTATTCGCCCTTGGTGGCGGTCATGATCGCCTCGGAGGCTAGGCCGGTAGCACTGATGGCCACCAACCCCAGCCCTTCATAAAGTAACTTTCTAGATGGCTCGTCGATACGGCAGACGGCCGTCTGCACATCAAACAGGTACTGGGCCATTTGGGCGACAAGCGCATTGGTGGAGTCTGAACCGGTAGCGGCGATGAACAGGTCAACGTCTCTTATAGATGCGCGCAGCAGGTCTGCTTCCGAAGTGCCGTCGCCCAGAACGGGGGTGATGACCCCGTCGGAAACCGGTCCCGGAGGCAGCGTGTCCAGCGCCGCTCTGTCTCGATCCATGACTCGTACCCGGTGACCGGCCTCGGCAAGTTCACCCGCAAGAACCGAACCCAGTCCCCCGCAGCCAACGACGATTACTCGCTTGGCACCGGGGGCGAGGCTGGAGTAGTCGAAAAGGGTCATGAAGTTGTGAACCGGCCGTCCCGCCACAGGATTACCTGGCAGGGGGCGTGCTCGAACACGTACGGAATGGTCGTGCCTAGCGAGAACTCACCGTATCTCGTCTGGTAGGGAACGGCCATCACTATGGCGTCAACATCTTTATCAACAGCTTCCTGCACCACGGCGTGCCCGGCCTGGCGTGATTGCAATAACTCTGCCTGGGGATCCAGCTTGAATGGCTTGGCGACCTCCTCCATTCTGCGCAGGACGGCGTCGCCCCTGGCGGTGGCGACGGGAATCTCGGCATCGACAGGCCAGGTTCTTTCCACTTCGATGATGTAAAGAATGTGCAGGCGACCCTTGTTGCCGTTTAGCATCCCACAAGCCATCTTTACAGCCTCTTCGTCGGAGTCATTTCCGGCGACAGAGACCAGGACCGAGGAGAAGGTACTACCCACCCTTATGACTCCAGTTTCTCCAGCAACTCGTCGCTGCCAGCAAGAACAAGCAGATCCCCTGTCTGTAGCCGGTCGTCGCTATCCGGGTTCAGGGTAATGTCGTTCCCTCGTTTAATAGCGAGTACGGCGAGCCCGTACCTGTCCCTCGGTCCTGAAAAACCGAGTTCGAGGAGCGTCATGTTGTCGAAGCGGGTTGGCACTTTTAGACGGCTGAGGCCAAAGCTTGGGGCTAGTTCCAGGTACTCCTGCACATTTGGGTTGAACAGGCTATGTGCCAGCCTCATGCCCATCTCTGCCTCTGCGTGGATGACCTTGTCGACCCCGATTCGCTCGAGGGTGTTGCCATGAATTTCGTTCTGCGCCCTAGATACCACGTACGGAATCCCGAGAGTCTTGAGCAGAACCGAGGCCATGATGCTTGAGACGATGTCGGAGCCGATGGCGACCACCGCGGCGTCGTAGTCAGTTATGCCGAGTTCACGCAGCACCACCTCATTGGTGGCGTTGCCCGTTACCGGGTAAGTGACTCGACCCATCATGCTCTGGACTCGTTCCTCTGCCGTGTCCATTGCCAGGACGTCGTGACCAATGTTGTATAGGGAAGTGGCCAGGTTCGAACCGAACCTGCCGAGACCTATTACAACGACCTGTTTCTTCATTGAGTGTCTCGCTTAGCGGCTGGTCAAAAATCACGTATGGCCGGAACTGGCATTATGCCGTTTACGGCTTAGGCACGGCCCCGACATCTGGCCCCGACCGGGGGTATCGGGCACGGCGACCTAGCCTATTGTAACCCGTTCCTGGGCGTACCTGTAGTTGTCGCTTTTTGAGTACTGGGCCATTGCCAAACCCAAGCCCAGCGGACCCACGCGTCCCAAGAACATGGCCACAACTATTATCAATTGACCCCATCTCGATAGTTCACTAGTCAGGCCTGTAGACAACCCAACAGTTCCGAAGGCAGACACACTCTCAAACAACAGGTCGATGAAGTCGAAGCCAGTTTCAACGGCAGTTAGTAAAAACGCGAAGAAAAAGACGACCGCTATGGCGACCGCACCAATAACCATTGCTCGCTGCACTATCACCACCGGTATCTCTCGTCCGAACGCGGTCGCGTGAGTGCGACCTCGCAGCGTTGACAGAACGGCCACAAGCACGATGGCGAACGTGTTCACCTTTATGCCCCCGGCAACAGATGCCGAAGCCCCTCCTATAAACATCAGGCTTATGAACTGGAAGTTCGTGTGCTGCTCAGTCGCTCCGTAGTCAACGGTAGACAAACCGGCTGTGCGTCCACTGATTGCCTCAAAGCTCGAAACCAGGAGCTTGTGGGGCACGGACAACGACTGCAAGGTGGCGGGGTTGCCGTACTCAAATGCGAAGAATACGACTGCGCCGAGCAGCGTCAGGAACGCAGTCGCCACCAGCACCAGTTTGGTATTGAGGCTAAACAGGGAGAAGCGGCGCAGCGCGATCACGTCCGCCATGACCCACAGGCTGATGGCCCCGAAGAAGATGAGCAGTCCGGTGACTACGATGACGGTAACGTCGGTCTGGTAGGCGGACAGGCTCGCCGAATCCGGCAGAATCGTGAACCCGGCGCCGTTGAAACCGGACACAGCCAGGAACAGTCCCTGTCCGACGGCGTCCGCCGGATCCATGATGGCCAGGAATCGTACGGTGAGGGCGACGAAGCCCACGCACTGGATGGCAACCGCGACGATGACAATGCGGATGGCCAGCTTTACCAGCCCACCCAACTCGTTGACTGGCAGAATCCCCAGGCTTTCCTTCATTAACAGTCGCTGGAAAATCGAAACTCGCTGTCCTAGAACGACCAGTAAGAACGCCGCAAGTGTCATTATCCCAAGGCCACCGACGAACATTAGGCCGAGAATTACCGACTTGCCGTAGATGGTCCAGTAGGTCGCAGTGTCCTGAACCGTCAGGCCGGTGACTGTGACCGCCGACGTAGACGTGAACAGGGCGTCCATAAATGGGGTAAAGCCCGTGCCGTGATGGGCGAACGGAGGGATGAGAAGGGCTGTCCCCGCCGCCACCAGCGCGGCGAAGATGTAAAGGAGGACTAGAGGGGAGCCGAAGAGCCTGGACTGGACTTTTCTCGTCGAGACCGTAACCCGAACAGGGCCAATCTCATCCACCCGTGGGTGGCGGACCACCCGGTCCCCTGGGCGAGGCGACCAGTCTCCTCGCCTAGATTCGCCCGGTCGAGGTTTACCGGTTGCTGGCGAATCCCTATCGTCTGCCGGGCGGTCGTTTATGACGGTCTGCCTGAGTTAGGTTTCTGCCAGCGCTGATTGGCCGATCCATGCCTGTATATTGGCGTTCCGGACTAACCTGACAGTTCCAGAATTCTAGGTCTGTATAAGGAGCGGTGTCAACGAAAACTACGGTTATTTG
>CAUZIR010000151.1:0-4683 GCA_963579815.1 Dehalococcoidia bacterium | reverse complement strand
CGGCACTATCTGGACACCGGCGCCCTCTAGCTCGCTGCGCACCAGACGCGCCATCTCGACCGCGCCCGGTGTGTCGCCGTGCAGGCAGATGCTGTCGGCCTGCACCTCGACGAGCGAGCCGTCAACGGCCTCTACGACGCCGTCGATGGCCATGCGCAGACTGCGCTCGGCGATGCGCTTTGGGTCGTGCAGCACAGCGCCCTCTTGCGAGCGCGGGGCCAGTGTCCCGTCCGGCATCAGTGCGCGGTCGGCGAACACTTCCCGCGCCACCTGCAGGCCCATCTTCTCGGCGATGTCGATCCAACGGGAACCGGACAGCGCCAGCAAAATCAGGTCGGGGTCGACCTCTAGAATTGCCCGGCAGATTGCACGGGCCAGTTTTTCGTCATTGACCGCCATGTTGTACATGGCCCCGTGGGGTTTGACGTGCTGGAGTTTTTTGTCTTTGGTGAACGCGGTGAGAGCCCCTATCTGGTAGACGACGTCGTCCCGGGCTTCATCGGGCGTCACGCTCATGTTCCGTCTGCCGAAACCGCGCAGGTCGGGGAAGGCCGGGTGAGCGCCTATGCCCACGCCGCTGCGCTGTGCGAGTTCGACGGTGTGCCTCATCCAGCCCGGGTCTCCAGCGTGAAAGCCGCACGCGATATTGGCCGAGCTAATGGAATTGATGACCTCTTCGTCGAGGCCCATCTTGTAAGAACCGAAGCTCTCGCCGATATCGCTATTGAAATCTATTCGTTTGAGCCGGGCGCTGTCGACGCTCATAAGCTCTCCCATCCGCATAAACACTTCCCCCCGTAGGCACCGTAGGAACAAGCTCGAAGGGGAGTCTGATTATATGTCTCGAACCCCGGTGATACCAGCCGCACGCCCCAGGCTCGCCCACGAACGGTGGGGCGTGTGCAGTGGATGACACCTGGGCCGTGGTGTAGAATCACGACCGCCGAGTGCCGTACTCAGTGCAGGTTTGTGGGCGGGCTTATGCACCGCCAAACTGGGAACCGCGCGAGTTGCCCGAATCGTGGAATTACCACCTCTCGCAGTGGAGTCACGCCATCGAAGAGACGTCTTTACAGCAGGCCGCGATAACCACCGCCATTGGCGCGGGAACCGCGTTCGCACTGCTCACAGCCCTGCTCATAATCCTGCTGATTATGGGGTTCGTGGCCGTACGCATCCAGCGGCGTCAGGCCGAGCAATCGGCCAAGGCCGAGTTGGCGCTGGTTTCTGCTGATGCGCTTCGCGGCGCAAGGGCGACGGCTGCGGTTGTGGCCGTCGGCGTGCTTATGTCCAGAAGCGAATTGGGGGGCAGGGAAGCGGGCGAAAACAAGAGCGATGAGGGGGCCGTGAGTTGACCGAACTCGTCGACTTCCTCAAGTCCTCCGGGTTCTACAACCTGAGGTGGCAAGAGGTGGTAATGCTGGCCGTGGGGCTTGGCATGATCTACCTGGCAATCAGCAAAAAGTGGGAGCCCTACGAGCTGCTTCCCATTGGCCTGGGCATTGTTATTGTCAACCTGCCGCTGTCAGGCATCGCCACCACGCCCGTGGAGGGCACCGGCGTACAGGACGCGGGCATCCTCGGGGTGATATTTCACTACGGGTTGTCGCACTGGAACATCCTGCCGCCGATCATCTTCATCGGCATCGGCGCCCTGACCGACTTCAGCCCGCTCATCGCCAACCCGAAGACCCTTCTTCTGGGCGCGGCGGCGCAGGTGGGGATATTCGTTGCCTTCTGGGGCGCTCTCGGGATCAACGAAATCGACCCCGGCCGCTTCGGCTTGGGCGAGGCTGCCTCCATCGGCATAATCGGCGGTGCGGACGGTCCTACCACCATCTTTTTGTCCGCCAAGCTGGCACCCGAATTGTTGGGCATTACGGCCGTTATTGCCTATACGTACATGGCGGCCGTGCCATTCATTCAGCCTCCAATCATGAAGCTCTTGACCACCAAAAAAGAGCGCCAGATAGTGATGAAGCCCACCCGAGCGGTTTCCAAGACGGAAAAGCTCATCTTCCCAATTTTGCTAATGATCATCATCCTGCTGGTAGTGCCCATGGCCGCGCCCCTGGTGGCCATGCTGGTGGCGGGCAACCTGTTCAGGGAAAGCGGCGTGG
Organism: Dehalococcoidia bacterium; assembly: GCA_963579815.1. Taxonomy (GTDB): domain Bacteria; phylum Chloroflexota; class Dehalococcoidia; order Lucifugimonadales; family UBA2962; genus CAUZIR01. The sequence goes on along the minus strand of CAUZIR010000151.1, from coordinate 2,563 downwards.
TGCCACGCCTGACGCAATCGGCGTCGAATGAGCTACTGAACATCGCGACCATATTTCTTATGCTGACCGTGGGCACCCAGCTAAAGGCCGACCTGGTGTTCTCGCTCGACACGTTGCTTATTCTCGCACTCGGGCTGGTTGCCTTCGCCTGTGGAACGATGGGTGGCATACTGTTCGCCAAGGCCATGAACCTGTTTTCCAAAGACAAAATCAACCCGCTCATCGGGTCCGCTGGCGTGTCTGCCGTGCCAATGGCGGCGCGCATTTCCCACCATATGGGCCAGAAAGAAAACCCGAACAACTTCCTGCTGCACCACGCACTGGGACCCAACGTGGCGGGTGTAATCGGGTCCGCCGTGGTCGCGGGCGTGTTCATCAGCCTGATCGGATAATGACGCACCACCGCATGGCAGTAAATTAGAAACATGGGTACCAAGCTAAGAATCAAGATAGGCGACGCCTGGCACGAAGTAGAGGTGCTCGACCTCGACGCCGACCCCATCGAGGTAGTCGTCGACGGTGAGCCCGTCCAGGTGGCGTTCCTGACTTCTGGCAAAGAGGTCAAGGCCCTCGCGCCCGCGAAATCGGCTGCCGCGCTGCCCGAGCCATCTGGGGCACCGGCCGAGTCCGCCCCTGCGCAGGCAGCCACGCCGCCAGCGGCCGGGCCGGTGAAGGTATTCTCCTCCCCCATGCCCGGCGTCATCGTCTCGGTGGCTGTAAAGCAGGGCGACCAGGTGGTGCCCGGTGACCAGGTATGTGTGCTGGAAGCTATGAAGATGCAGCAGACCCTGCGCGCAGAGTGGGCTGGCCTGGTGCGCGAAGTGCACGTGCAGACCGGCCAGCAGATGCAGGGCGGCGACCCCATAGTCACGCTGGAATAGGGCGCGGCCCCGACTCCAAACACTCCGACTACAAAATATTTTGGAGGGCAGATCATGCTTGACGAGCTAAGCCTGGAAGGCCGTGTAGCCCTGGTGACCGGTGGTGGGCGGGGCATCGGCCGCGCCATCGCCCTGACCCTTGCCGAGGCGGGGGCCGACGTTGCCGTCGCCGCGCGCACGGTGTCGGAGATAGACAAGGTTGCTGACGAGATACGGGCTCTTGGCCGCAGGTCCCTGGCTGTGCAGACAGACGTTGCCGAGTCTTTCCAGGTCGACGCCCTGATTGCGACTACTGAGCGAGAGCTTGGCCCAATTGGAATTCTCGTCAACAACGCGGGCACTTATGTCAGCGTGCCCCTCGTGCCCATCCCTGGCCACCCGGTCGGGCCTCCTCGTGTTAGCCGCCTGGCCGACAGCCCCCTGAAGAACTCTGAGTGGGACACCGTCTACGCCACCAACCTCAGCGCCGTCATGTACGGCTGCCGGGCCGTCGCACCCGGCATGCTGGAGCGCGGCTACGGCAAAATCATCAACATATCGTCGAACAACGCCCACCAGGCGTTTGAGTTCGATGCCGCCTACAACTCTTCTAAGGCGGCCCTGAACATGCTGACCCGCGTCCTGGCACTAGAGTGGGCGGCGCATGGCGTCCGGGTAAACGCCATTGCACCGGGCGAATTCGAAACGCAAATGAACAACCTCGGAGGCGATGACCCGGTCGAACGCGCTCGCATGATGGCGCTGGTGCCCATGGGCGTGGCTGGCGACCTGCGCGACCTGGGCTTGCTCGCCGTCTATCTTGCCAGCCCTGCCTCTGACTACATGACTGGCCAGGTGATTTACCTGGACGGAGGACAGACCGCCAAATGACGTTTCCGGACCTTTTTAGCTCTATAAAAATAGGTTCGAAAACGCTAAAGAACCGGCTCGTGTGGACGGCCCACGCGACCATCTTCGAAGAGCGTGGCACGTTCTCGGACCGGCACGTGCACTACTACGCAGAGCGGGCGAAGGGCGGCGTGGGGATGATCGTCACCGAGGGGGCTTCGGTGCACGCCACGGCGACGTTCCCGCTAAGAATCCACGACGACTCGGTTATCCCACCGATGGCCCGCATCGCCGACGCGGTGCACGAGCACGGCACCGTCATCGTCGCCCAGATCACCCACGCAGGTCGCCGCGTGCCGCACCCCTCCGGCGAGGCCGAGACGGTGACGGTCGCTCCCTCGGCCGTGCCCGCGCCATCGGTCCACTTCGGCCGGGTAATGCCTCACGAACTCTCCATTACTGAAATTGACGAGATCGTCGCGGCGTTTGGCGCCGCCGCCGGTCGAGTCAGGCAAGCAGGCTTCGACGGCGTTGAGGTGTCGATAGCGTTCGGCAACCTCATTCCCCAGTTCCTCTCACCTAACAGCAATCGCCGCACTGACAGGTACGGGGGTTCCATTGACGGGCGGCTTACGTTCGCACGAGAGTGCCTGGCCTCAGTACGAGAGGCGATTGACCCCGATGCGATACTCGGAGTCCGCTACACCGACGACGAACTCGACTACGGCCAGGACATCGACGACATCGTGGCGTGGATCCCGAAACTGTGCGGGCCGGAACTGGTCGACTACATCAGCGTGACGGCCGGGACCAACTACGACCTCAAGAGCGCAGCCAGCATCATCCCGTCCCAG
>CAUZIR010000150.1:0-4694 GCA_963579815.1 Dehalococcoidia bacterium | reverse complement strand
AACGAAGTTCGGCATACCCGCGGCTGCATGCGCGGTGGCCGCCAGTCCGATAGCCGTGCTGTTGTAGTTATGGGGTGCTACTCCTACGAAGTAGGTCTCGGCCATGGCCGCGATCTCGCGCATCTCCAAAATCCCGCCGACGTTGCACACGTCGGGGTTGATGATGTCGGCCGCGCCGGTCTCGAAAACCCGGCGGAACTCGAACTTGGAGTACAGCTCTTCGCCCGTTACTACTGGGTGCCGTATGTCTGCTCGCGCCGCTGCAAGGGCCTCCATGTTTTCGGCCAGCACCGGCTCCTCGAACCAGAACGGGTCATAGGGCTCAAGCTCGCGAGCGAGTCGCACAGCGTGCATGGGCGCCAACCTGCGATGCACTTCCACCAACACGTCCACGTCTGGCCCGACGGCATCTCGCACGGCCGCGACCCTCGCCACGGCGCTTCGCTCAGTGTCGCGGTAGATGTAGGAGCGCCAGGGGCCGGGAATGGGGTCGAACTTCAGAGCGTTGAAGCCCATCTCCACAGTGGCTGACGCGCGTTCAGCCAGCTCGACGGGCTCTGTCGCACCGCCGTACCAGCCGTTCGCGTAAACCCGCAGTTTGTCTCGCACGGGGCCGCCCATTAGAGCGTGCACAGGAACGCCAAGGGCTTTGCCGGAGATGTCCCACATGGCCTGTTCCAGGCCGCTCAGGGCGCTGAACAGGTCCATAGAGCCCCGTCGGGCAGCGACGTCGTCGTAGACGATCTGGGTGAAGTTCTTTACGTGGGTGGGGTCGCGCCCAATCAGGTAGCGCGAAATCTGCTCGACGTGGGCGGCAATCTGCGTGTCCCTGTCGGCCTGGGTATAGCACTCACCCCAGCCGTGCAGGCCTTCGTCAGTGTCAACCCTAACGAAGCACAGGTTTTTCGTACCAGCCCCATACGCTGGACCGTTCGCAACCCCGGCTGCGGCCCCGGCCGCACTGGGGTGTACGAGAAATGTCTTGACGCCAGTTACACGCATGACGCCGTGATCTTAGCTGACTAGCGCTTCGTGTACTGGGGCGCTTTACGAGCCTTCTTCAGGCCGTACTTCTTGCTTTCCTTGACCCTGGAGTCTCGTGTCAGCAGACCGGCTCTCTTTAGCGAAGGCCGAAATTCAATGTCGGCAACCAGCAAAGCCCTGGCAATGCCGTGGCGAAGTGCGCCCGCCTGGCCGGTGGGTCCACCGCCCGACACCTTGGCAACGACCCGGAACTGACCGCCGACTCCGGCTGCACGGAAGGGCGCGTCTATCATCTGCTGCAACGCACGAATGGGAAACATCTCTTCCACGGGCTTGCCGTTGACCACGATCGGTCCGCGCTCTCTGTACACCCTCACCCTTGCGACGGCTTCTTTGCGCCGGCCCGTGCCGTAATAGTAAATCTGCTGTTCTACCAACTCGGTCTCCTGTCGTTTTCCAGTTTCCCCGGTTATCGGGGAACTGTCGCTCAGTCGGCTTTAGCCGACCCCAGCGCCTCGATTATATCGGCATTACGCGCCTTCGGCGGCAACTCGACGCCTCGTTCCTCTGCCAACTCTTTCAGTTGTGCAACGGTGAGTGGTAACAAATCGTCGTCAGTCCCAGTGGCCGCGGGTGCCTCGGTCGCTGAGGGGGCATCTGCCACCGGCGCAGCGGCGGCTGGTTTTTCTGCTGTGCTGGTCTTTGTCTTGGCTGCGGGCCCTTTTGCCGAGGTGCCGGCGGGTTTGGGGGTATTCGCGCCCTTGCCCAGTCTCACGCCTTCGGCGGCGTTGACCTGAGCCTCGTGGGGGTGCTCTTCACCGACATATAGCTTGAGCCGTCCGAGCATGTGCCTGCCCAAAGTGTTCTTGGGCAGCATCCCTTTGATGGCCTTCTTCAAGGCCATCGTGGGGTTCTTGGACAGGACGTCGCTGAGCGTCTGCTCGGTGAGTCCGCCGTGGTACCCGCTGTGGCGGTAGTACATCTTCTTCGCCAGCTTGTTGCCGGAAACCCGGAACTTGTCGGCGTTGACCACCACCACGAAGTCGCCAGACACCAAGTGCGGCGTGTAGGTCGGCTTGTGCTTACCCTGAAGCAGCGTGGCAATCTCGCTCGAGAGCCGACCCAGGGTCTTGTCTCGCGCGTCGATCACGTGCCACTCGGCAGTCAAATCAGACTGCTTGACGTTGTGCGGTTTCAATCTCGTCGTCATCGTATTTTTCTAACCTATCGTGTTATGCGGAGCGGCGTTATCGGGGGCATCGGGCCCCAACTCTGTCTCCGGTTTCAGGCCCGAATCCATTGGGTATCGAACTTGTATCAGGCTCAGCCCTTGCGGCGGCATGGAGCGGGCAACGGCTCCCGTGTCTTCGCCAGCAATCAGTGCGGCAACCTCAGCAGCGGCCAACTTGCCGCGACCGACGTCCACAAGGGCTCCGACCATTCTCCGAACCTGGTGTGGAAGGAAAGCACTTCCCTCCACGTCTATATCAATTCTCTCTCCATCGACTTTTATATCGATCTTATTAACGGCCCTCACCGTACTCGCATCGGGCCGCTCTAACGGACCGGCGAACCGGGCGAAGTCGTGGGTTCCCACCATCAACTTCGCCGCCGCCTGCATCAGGCCAACGTCCAGTGGCTGTTTGACCACAACCGCCGAACGCTCCGCCAGCGGCGACCGCGTTGCCCTATTAAGCAGCGTATACCTGTACCAGCGAGACACCGCCGCTCTCCGTGGGTCGAAACCCTCCGGCACCTGGTGTGCGCTTCTCACCGCCACGTCTTTTGGCAGGTGAAAGTTCATCCCGGCCGCGAACCTTTCGGCGGGCAGGTTCGACCCTGTGTTCAGAGCCACTACCTGCCCTGCGGCATGCACTCCGGCATCGGTTCGGCCCGCTCCGGCTATCCGGACTTTCTCTCCTGTAAGGCGCTCCATTGCGCCCTCCAGTTCGGCCTGCACCGACGGTGCATTGGTCTGGTACTGGAACCCGCTATATCGGGAACCATCGTATTCAATTATTAACGCGAGCCTCACCAAACCCTCTGGCGTGGTGTTACCAGTTCCCGGTTTGAACTAGGGAACCAGTTCAATAATGGCCATTGGGGCCGCATCGCCTTTGCGCATGCCCGTCTTGACCATTCGAGTGTATCCGCCTGGGCGGTCGGCGTACCTGGGAGCTATGTACTTGAAAAGCTTCTCAGCAATCGACTCGTCGGTCAGGAACGCGGCTGCCTGCCTGCGCTGGTGCAGCGTCCCTTTCTTACCACGAGTGATCGTCTTTTCGGCCAGACGCCTAATTTCCTTCGCCTTGGCGTGGGTCGTCTCCAGCGATTCATAGCGCAGAAGGTCGGTCACCGCCCCTCGCAGCATGAGCATGCGATGTGCGGTGGGCCTTCCCAGTGCGGAACCAGCTACTCGGTGCCTCAATTTAGTCCTCCTGCGAGTCCCCAGATGAGTCGGTTACGGAAGAGTCGGTTACGGTTGCGGCATCATCTGCAGCGCTCGTCGCGTCTTCCGTTCCTTCCGGAGTCGTCCTATGCCGAGTCGCTCGACTCAGCGTCGCCCGACTCCGGAAGGGGCAGTCCCATCTCGGTCAGTTTTTCATTAAGTTCAGTCAGCGACTTCTCGCCGAAGTTGCGAATCTGCAAAAGCTCACTCGGCTTCATGGAAAGAAGCTGTCCGACCTTGTCGATACCGGCCCGCTTCAAGCAGTTCAGAGTCCGGGAAGAGAGTTCAAGCCTCTCTACCGGGATGTTGTATTGTTCCGGCGATATCCTCAGGGTAATCGGCGGTCCCTCCACTCCCCCGGCCTCGCCCGCCTGGGCGTTGGTGAACAGGAAGAAGTGAGTTATCAGGATGTTGGCGGCCTGCTTGACTGCCTCCACCGGTGAAATGGAACCGTCCGTCCACACTTCGAGCACCAGGCGCTCGAAGTCCGTCCGCTGACCGACCCGTGTCGGCTCCACGGAGTAGTTAACCTTGCGGATAGGGGTGAAGATGGCGTCCACCGGCAATACACCAATGGGCAGGTCTTCACCGAGAGCTGCTTTTTTGTAGCCAACGCCGGGTTCAACGTTGAACTCCACCGACAGCTTGGCCTGGTTAGAAGACAGGCTGGCCAGGTGCAACTCTGGGTTGACCACCTCAAAGTCGGAGGAGGCCATAATATCTGCCGCGCTCACCTCACCTTGGCCGGAAACCTCCAGCCGGAGCTTGCCGGGCCTGTCCACCTCGGACTTGAGCCGGATCCCCTTAACATTGAGGAGGAATTCGGAAACCTCTTCTTTGACGTGGGGAATGGTGGTGTACTCGTGCAGTACATCGTCAATCTTCACCCAGGTAATCGCCGTACCTTCGAGCGACCCATACAGGATGCGTCGCAGCGGGTTGCCTAGCGTGACGCCATAGCCACGCACAAGCGGTTCGACCGCGAACTTACCAAAGTTGTCGTCGCTCTCCAAAACCGTTATCTGAGGACTGGGGATCGGCTCCTCTTCCTCAATTACCGGCTCACTCGGAGTTAATGTCTGAAATTCCAGGACCATACCTGCTTACACCTCTTAGCCTTCTTGGCGGGGGTGGCAATGCGGCCCGACTCTTTATGCCGGGCCGAGCAAATGCCATCCAGAATCGTTACTTCGAGTAGAACTCCACAATGAGTCGGACGTCGATGTCGGAATCGAGATGCTCCACGGCGGGCTCCCCGAGC
>CAUZIR010000149.1:0-4712 GCA_963579815.1 Dehalococcoidia bacterium | reverse complement strand
CTACCAACGCTCGCCCGGTCTTTCGGACCGACTCAACGACCGTGTCCATGTCCAGGGGGCGTAGCGAACGAAGATCGATCACTTCGGCATCGACGCCGCGCTCGGCGAGAATACCGGCCGCCTCTTCGGCGACGTTGGCCATGCGTGAGTAGCCGACCAGCGTGAGGTCACTGCCTTTACGGCGTACATCGGCCTTGCCAAAGGGCACTTCGTACCATTCCTCCGGTACTTCACCCTTCATGCCGTAGAGCAATTGGTGCTCGGCGAACAGGACAGGATCCGGACTACGGGCGGCGGATCGCATCAGCCCCAGAGCGTCGTACGGTGTGGCCGGGGTCACGACCACGAGGCCGGGGACGTTTGCGTACCACCCTTCGAAGCTCTGTGAGTGGGTGGCTCCGAGCTGCGCCCCACCACCGGTAACGGTGCGCAGAATCATCGGAACTGTCAGCTGGCCGTTGGACATGTAACGGAGTTTGGCGGCGTGGTTGACCATCTGGTCCATCGCCAAAAGCGTGAAGTTGATCGTCATCACTTCGACGATGGGGCGAATGCCGCCCATGGCGGCGCCGACGGAAGCACCCACGATAACGGCCTCCGATATGGGTGTGTCGCGAACACGGTCCTGCCCGTAGGAGCGTAAGAAACCCTTGGTGACCGCGTAGGCACCGCCGTACTCGCCGATGTCCTCGCCGAGCATCATGAATCGCTCGTCGGAGTCCATGGCTTCTCTGAGCCCCTGCGCCACCGCTTCTCTGAGTTGCATTTCAGCCATAGACGTGGCCATACATGGATTCGATAGTCGGCTCCTCGCTCTCTATGCCGAAACGGGTGGCCTCTTCCACTGTCGCCTCCACCTCCGCCTGTACCTCGGCGAGATCTTCCGGTCCGATGAGATTCTCACCAACAGCGAAGTCGATGAACCGAGAGATGGGGTCTCTCCCTCTCCACTCGTCTACTTCCTTGTTGTCACGGTACTTGACCGGGTCGGCCATTGAGTGGCCATGGTAGCGATAGGTAATGGCTTCGAGGAACACCGGCCCATCACCCGCCCGGACCCGGTGGACCGCCTCTTCGGCGGCCTCGCGCATGGCCATGACGTCCATGCCGTCCACCTGCATGGCCGGAATGTTGTAGGAGTCGGCCGACGTGTACAGGTCTCGCCCGGCGGCGTGGGTGCGGTCGATGTGACTGCCCATGCCGTACAGGTTGTTTTCGAGCATGAAGATGACTGGTAGGTTCCACAGTGACGCCAGGTTGAGTGCCTCGTGGAACTCGCCCTCGTTCACCGCCCCGTCGCCGAAAAAGCAGATGACGACACGGTCTTGCCGCATCTGACTTATTGCCAGAGCCAGTCCAACGGCGATGGGCAGCTGGCCGCCCACGATGGCGTAGCCGCCCATGAACCCTTTCGACTTGTCGAACAGGTGCATTGACCCGCCCCGGCCGCCGCTGACACCGGTGGCTTTGCCCATAAGCTCGGCCATGATCGCCGAAGGGTCCAGCCCCCTGGCTATGGCGTGTCCGTGGTCGCGGTAGTGGCTGACGATGTAGTCGTCGTCGCGAAGGGCGGAGATGGCACCGACACCGACGGCCTCTTCGCCAATGTACAGGTGCAGGAAGCCACGAATACGGCCCTGCATGTACTGCACGCCGCACTCCTCTTCAAAGCGCCTGATGAGCAGCATTTGCCTGTAAAGCTCTCGGGCTTGCGACGAGTCTATTTTGGGAGCAACTTTCATGGTGAGCACAGCGACATTCCGGGTGTCGCCACTGGGTAGTCAGGCCTCAAACGTGGATGGCCTCTCCCTCGGCGGCGAGGGCTGCCTCTTTAAGGGCCTCTGAAATGGTGGGGTGCGGGTGCACCAGCCAACCTATCTCGGTAGTGGTGCCTTCGAGCAACTTTGCCAGAGACGCCTCTCCCAACAGTTCCGTGACCTCGGCACCGATCATGTGAACGCCCAGGATTTCGCCGATCTCGGCGTCGGAAACGACCTTGATGAAACCGTCGGTCTCGCCCAGGGCCAGGGCCTTGCCCGATGCGGATAGGGGGAACTTGCCGATTTTGAGTTCACGACCGGTCTCTCGTGCCGCCTGCTCGGTCATGCCGAAACTGGCAACCTGGGGTCGGGAGTAGACCGCCTTGGGCATAAGGTCGTAGTCCAGCGCCGGGGGTTCCCGCCCGGCCATAGTTTCGACGGCCGTCACGCCCTGGGCGGACGCTACGTGCGCCAGGAGCAACTTGCCGGTCACGTCGCCGATAGCGTACACGCCGGGGACGTTTGTTTGCATACTGTCGTTGACAGGGATGAACCCTCGCTCGGCCTGGACGCCTGCGGCCTCAAGCCCAATGTTTTCAATGTTGCCGGTCACACCGACGGCGACAAGAACCCGGTCGCACTCGATGACCGATTCGTTGCCGCCTTTCGACACCGACACCATGGCCACGCCGGACTCGGTGGTAATGCCAAGTACCTGGGAGTCGGTCATTACCTTGACGCCCATTTTCTTAAACGAGCGGGTTAGCTGGTTCCCCACGTCTTCGTCTTCCAGCGGGACCATGCGGGGAAGCAACTCGACAATGGTCACCTCAGTCCCATAGGCCCGGTAGAGGTAACCGAACTCGGCTCCCGTGGCACCGCCGCCGACAATTACGATCCGGGCCGGTGCTTCCCGCATTTCTAGCGCCTGGCGGCTGGTGATGACGATTTTGCCGTCGATGGGCAGGTTGGGCAGACCGCGCTGCCGGGCTCCAGTGGCGATCATTACGTTCTTAGCCGTTATGGTTTGCGGGGAATCACCTTCCACACGCACGGTGCCAGCGTCTACTAGGGAGCCGGTACCGGAGATGACGTCTACCTTGTTTTTCTTGAGCAGGTAGGCAACGCCCTTGGTGAGGCGGTCGACGACATCTCGGCTGCGGTCGATGGCCTTCCCGAAGTCGGCTCTGACGCCAGAGACCTCGATGCCGTAGCGCTCGGCCTCGTTGACCAGGCTGAGTACCTCGGCGTTACGCAGAAGTGCCTTGCTCGGGATACAGCCCCAGTTGAGGCAGATGCCGCCGATTTCGGCTCGTTCGATAACAGCGGTGCGCATTCCCAACTGGCCCGCGCGGATGCCCGCCACGTACCCTCCCGGTCCACTGCCGAGTATTACAAGGTCGTGGTTTGAGCCGCTTTCTACCAAAGATCACCTCGAAGATAGGGAGTGAGTCGAAGTACCGATTGTAACACTGATGGCTGGCGGACACCGGTTGGTTACCAGTCTACGGACCGGTCTAGAGGCCTGGCGTTAGACGCCGACCTCACCTGTTGTTTATGATGCAGCCTGCAGCCAATCCGGTTGGAACGGTGAGCAATGACCACTAACGACAAAACCGAACTTCAGAACTGGGCCCGGGGCTCTATAACCGACGTGGCCGGTATTACCGTCGGCCACCACACCGACACGCACGGGGCCACCGGCTGCACGGTAGTGCTGTGCGAGGGCGGTGCGGTCGCGGGCGTGGACGTTCGCGGCGCGTCTCCGGGCACCCGTGAAACGGACCTGGTCCGGCCATCTTCAACTGTTCAGAAGGTGCAGGCCGTGCTGCTCAGCGGCGGCAGCGCCTTCGGCCTAAATGCGGCCGATGGGGTAGTTCGCTACCTGCAAGAAAACGGTGTGGGCCATGACGCACGAGGGATTAAAGTCCCTCTCGTCCCGGCGGCCATTCTGTTTGACCTCAGTACAGGTGACCCTGTGGTCCCGAGCCCGGACGATGCCTACGACGCTTGCAAGGTGGCTGCGCGCGAGCGGCCAAACGAAGGCAGCGTTGGCGCTGGTACCGGGGCGACAGTGGCGAAGGTGCTGGGGCGAGCGGGCTTCGTAAAGGGCGGCGTCGGCACCGCCGGGCTGGTGCTGGGGAACGGCACGACGGTGGGCGCAATCCTCGCCAATAACGCTGTCGGAGGCGTACACGATGCCGGGTCGGGAAGACTCATCGCCGGGCCGCGCCTCATCGCCGAGCATTCTGGGGACGACGGCGGCATGGCCGACTCGATGGAGACGATACTCGCGCCGGACTGGGAGCCGCCCGCCATGCCCGCGGGCACGAACACGACCATCGGGGTGATCGCGACCGACGCCTCGTTGACCAAAGCGCAGGTGGCGCGGGTGGCTGCGGCGGCCCACGACGGGTTGGCCCTGGCCGTACGCCCGGCTCATACTGTGCATGACGGGGACACGTTCTTCGCTCTTTCTACCGGCAGTGGGAGCACGGTTACACCGACGGACCTCGACCGCATTGCGGCGGCGGCGGCCATGTGCGTGGCGGCGGCGGTGGTGCGGTCGGTGACCGAAGCGACCGGTCTGGCCGGGGTACCAGCACTCGGGGATCTATAGACATATGACTTTCGACAAAAACTCCAAAATAGCGTTCGTAGGGTCCGGGGCTGTGGGCAAGACCATCGCCGTGGCCCTCTCGCGCCAGGGTTACCCCGTGGTGGCATCTGCCAGTCGGACGTTTGCGTCCGCGCAGGACCTGGCCAGGCGTATCGAGGACTGCGTGGCGTACGAGTCCATCCAGGACGCGGCCGACAAGGCTGACTTCGTGTTCATCACCAGCTTCGACGGGGTCATCAAACAGATCGCCGACTCGATCAACTGGCAGGCGGGACAGGGCGTCGCCCACTGCTCCGGGGTGGCATCCCTCGATGTGCTCGAGGGGCCTGCGG
>CAUZIR010000148.1:0-4748 GCA_963579815.1 Dehalococcoidia bacterium | reverse complement strand
TGCAGCGCCAGCACCTGACGCGCATGTTCCTGGCCGAAGGGGCCATGTACGGCATCGGCTCCGCCGTCGTGGGGGCGCTCGTCGGCGTCGGCCTGGGCCTGCTGCTCGTTTTCGCCATGTCGAACCGTTTCTCGACTGCCGAAGACTTCACCATGAGCGGGCACGTTTCGCCGTTGAGCGTTCTCACCTCGTTCTTGCTGGGAGCCGTGGTGACGCTACTGACCGTGTTCTTCGCATCGTGGCGCATCAGCAATCTGAACATCGTCAGGGCGATCCGTGACATCCCGGACCCCGCGGGCACCGGCAAAACCAAGCTCAACCTGATACTGGGGTTGCTGGTCACCGGCTTCGGGCTTTTCTTTGCCACGCTTGCTGTGTTGGTAACACTTCTGCCGCTGTTCCTGTTTGGGCTGGCCCTTTTGCCCATCGGGGTATCGCTGATTCTACGCTGGGGCGGAATCTCCCAGCGAGTCGTACTATCGCTCGCCGGACTGGTGCTGGTGGTGCTGTTCGTGCTGCCAAACGCGTTCTGGGACTCGCTGCGCGGTGACTGGAATGACAACATCTCCGGCTTCTTCATCTCCGGCGTGTTCCTCGTTACCGGTGCGGTGTTACTGCTGATGAACAACTCCAGCATCGTGCTGCTGGCAGCCTCTAACACCATCGGCCGCCACCGTCGGCTCGCCCCGATAATCAAGTCGGCGGTCGCCTACCCGCTCAGGTACGGGTTCCGGACCGGGTTGTCGGTCGCCATGTTCGCCCTGGTGGTCTTCTCGGTCGCCGTGCTTGCCATCCTGATCGAGGGCTTCAACCAGCTGTTCGATGACGAGGGCCGTCTCGGCGGTGGGTATGACGTGTTCGCGACCGCACAGAGCGATCTGAATCCGATTCTCGACCTGAGGATCGAGATAGAGGGCAATCCGGACCTAGCATTCGTATCGGAGCTAAATGGAAGGCCCGAGGTGGGCACGTTCCGTACCGTTCGAACGGCGGACGGCCTGCTCCCCGACAACCCCTCGCTCGACGATGAAGAAGCGAGCAAGATCGAGTACCTCCCGACCAGCGTGACCGGGGTTGACGCCGACTTCATCGAAACGAACGGCTTCGATATCGGTCTGGCCACAACCGAGTATTTGACGGACGGCGAGTTCGACGCCCGTCGGCTGTGGGAAGACCTTGCCGCCAACCCGGGCCTGGCCGTGGTGAGCGCGTTCATGGTCCCTACCCGGAACGACTTCAACTTCGAGGTTGGTGAAGAACGTCTGGTCCTGGACGTGGAAGGTCTGTTCGTAGAAAACGACGTGATGGACCCTGTGCGCGTCACAGTCCGAGATCTGGAGAGCGGGACGGAGTTCGACCTCACCGTAATCGGTGTTTTGGACAACTTTGTTTCGGGTGGCCCGATTCCGACGGGGCTATACACAGCTTCTGAGTTCTTGACGGATGTGACCGGACGGCATCTCGATGCCACCCAGTTCTTCATAAACATCGACCCAGGTACCGAAGACCCCGCGGGCCTCACCGAGGCGGCGCTCTTCGAGCACGGCATCTCCGCGTTCGCCTTAAAGGAGACGTTGGAGGAATTTCAGGGCGCGCAAAAATCGTTCTTCAACCTGCTGCTCGGCTTCATGCTATTGGGGCTTGTAGTGGGGATCGCGTCCCTTGGCGTCATTAGTGCCCGCGCGGTGGTGGAGCGTCGCCACGCGATTGGCGTGATGCGGGCGGTCGGCTTCTCTCGCTCCGTCGTCTTGCTAACGTTTTTGGCGGAGACCTCATTTATCGCCATGCTCGGTATCGGCCTGGGCCTGGTGCTGGGAATCATCACCGGCATTAACGTGATCGCCGACATCAAAACCGACACGCCCGACATACAGCTGATAATCCCCTGGACTACGCTAATCCTCATCGCCGTGGGTGGGTATGTGTTCTCGCTGGTGACGACGCTGCTGCCCGCGCGGCAGGCGTCCCGCATTGCACCGGCAGAGGCGCTTCGTTACGAGTAGGTAATTAACTTGGCCAAGGCCCAGATACTGGTAGTAGAGGACGAGGAGAACATCCTCGAAGCCGTGCGCTATAGCCTCGAGGTGGAAGGCTACGAAACGCTGACTGCCACCGATGGGCTGGCCGGTCTTCAACTGGCACGCACCCGCCACCCCGACCTGGTGATACTGGACGTCATGCTCCCAGGCATGGACGGCCTAGAGGTGTGTCGCGAGATCCGCCGGGACCAGAACGTCCCCATCATGATGCTAAGTGCGAAAGGCGAGGAGCTGGACCGGGTCGTGGGCCTCGAAGTTGGTGCAGACGACTACGTCACCAAGCCGTTCAGCATGCGCGAACTGATGGCCCGGGTGAAGGTGCACGTTCGCCGGTCGCAGGCGAGCGCCCCGGCCGAGGCCTCTCCCGAAAGCGCTGAGCTGCTGACAGCTGGCGACCTGGAACTCGACTCGGACGGCCACCGCGTCCGGCTCGCTGGCCAGGAGTTGGAATTACGCCCGCGCGAGTTTCGGCTGCTGCGGCTGTTCATGCAGCGCCCCGGCCGGGCCCTGACGCGCGACCAGATACTGGAAACGTTGTGGGCGCACGACTACATTGGCGACGCCCGTACCGTGGACGTGCACGTCCGTTGGTTGCGGGAGAAAATTGAGGCCGCCCCAGCGAGCCCGACGCGAATAGTGACCGTGCGCGGTGTCGGTTACCGGTTCGAAGGTTGAGCCAGTCCCGCTCGCTCCAGTGGCGCATTTCGGTCGCGTACACGGCTCTGATTTTTGTGACGATGGGAGCGGTGAGCATCTACCTCATCGACTTCATCAACGACAGGTTCGTCGACGAACTCGACGACCGGCTGGTGCGCGAAGCCACCATAATCGGCCAGTCCCCTGAATTGCTCGTCGCTAGCCCCGAGGCCCGGGGTGCAGTTGAGGGGTTCGCCCACGCCGTAGATGGTCACGTCACCGTGGTCGATGCCGATGGGGACCTGGTCGCGGACTCCGTCGGTCTGCCGAATACCAATGACTCAGCAATAGCCGAGGCGCTGTTGGGCCGCGTGGTCAAAACGTCTCGTGAAGTGGCGGAATTTGAGGGTGATGACCTGCGCTACGCAGCCGTGCCTATCGAAGTTGACGGTGAGGTCGTAGGCGCTGTCCGTGTCGGAGTACCGACATCATCGGTTACTGGAGACGTCAACCGGGTCATCATCACCGTTGTGGTGTCGGCCGTAGTGGTCGGTGCGCTGTCGATATTGCTGGGCTGGTTCGTTGTTCGTCGGACCACCCGCTCGGTGTTGGCCGTGACGGCCGGTGCTCGGCAACTTGCCTCTGGGGACCTGGACTACCGGGTACCTGCGCTGGGCAACGACGAGTCGCGCGACCTGGCCGTGGCGTTCAACCGCATGGCCCGCACTATCCGCTCTACGGTAACGGCGCTCGATGGAGAGCGGTCCAAGCTGTCGGCCGTCCTGGACACCATGGCGGACGGGGTTGTGGTGGCCGATGCGGACGGCGACGTGACGTTGCTCAACACTGCGGCAGAAAGATTGCTGGGCCTGTCCGGACGCGACGTCGTCGGAGGGCGCCTGGCCGGGGTGGTCTGGGACCACGAGCTTATGAAGCTCGTACGAGAGGCCACCGAACTGGACGAACAGCAAGACGGTGAGGTGGTCCTGGCCGCCAGTCGCCGAACCGTGAACGCGGTCGCCACGCCAATCATCCAGGGAGGTGCCGAGGGCGTGCTGCTCACCCTGCACGACCTGACCAGACGCCGCCGTATCGACACGACGCGGCGTGAGTTCGTTAGCAACGTGTCCCACGAACTGCGCAGCCCGCTAGCGTCGGTTAAGGCGATGGTCGAGACGCTCCAGGCTGGCGCGCGGGACGATGCGGAAAAGGCCAACGACTTCCTGGAACGCATTAACGACGAGGTCGACCGCATGACGGCTCTTGTGACTGAGCTATTAGAACTATCGCGACTGGAGAGCGGCCGCGTGGAAATGAACGTAGAGCCGTTCAACCTGGAGCCCATAGTGCTGGGTGTCATCGACCGGCTACAAATGCAGGCTGACGCCGGTGGGGTCGAACTGGCATGCGACATCCCGCCAGGCCTGTCGAGCGTGCTCGGGGAGAAGGCGAAGGTAGCCCAGGTCCTCGTAAACCTCGTCGATAACGCCCTGCGGTTCACGCCCGACGGCGGGGACGTGAATATAGCGGCGAAAAAGGCTGGCGATGTGGTGGAAGTGACCGTGGCCGACTCGGGGCCGGGAATCCCGCCCGAGCATCTGCCTCACCTGTTCGAGCGCTTCTACAAAGTAGACCGGTCGCGGCGAGAAGGCGGCACCGGGCTGGGGCTGGCCATTGTGCGTCACATCGTCCAGGCTCACGGCGGGAAAGTTACCGTCGCTAGCGAGGTCGGCAAAGGCACGCGCTTTACCTTCACCCTCAAGGCTGCACCGAACTTTCCTTCAGCTTGAATTGGCCCCCATTAGTTGGCATTTGGGATAGCCAGGCGCTGGCGACGATTAACCTGTCGTTAACGGTTCCTTAACGACCCGGCTGCTGCGGCCCGTTAGTCTTCGAAGGTGACTTCTAATCGGGATCAGCACAATCCGGGTTCCGGTCAGCGCGGTGGCATGTTCAAGCGCAACCGCGACACCGATGACGTAGCCGGGAAGGCTGTCAAATGGGTGCTGCTGTTCTGTGCGCTGCTATCGGTCGCAACGACCATGGGCATCGTCATCACGTTGCTGGTCCAGG
>CAUZIR010000147.1:0-4749 GCA_963579815.1 Dehalococcoidia bacterium | reverse complement strand
GGCGCAGCCGCGTTCCTCGACAGGGTACTGAGCACAAACGTGCCCAAGCTGCGGATAGGCCGCGCCCGCTACGGCGTCATCTGCGACGAGTCGGGCGGAATCATCGACGACTGCATCGTCTATCGGCTGGGCGAGACGAGATACATGCTCGTCCCCAACGCCTCCAACACCGCGGCCGTCACCGACTGGATCGGCCGTTGGGCGCCTGCGGCTTCCGAGTCAACCACTGTAGACGCCACTTCGGAACTCGCTATGGTCGCAGTGCAAGGCCCGTCGGCAATGGAGTTGCTCCAACCCCTGGTTGCGGCCGACCTGTCGGAACTGAAGATGTTCAACATCGTCGAAACCAGCATCAACGGAGTAGCTGGCACCATAGCCCGCACCGGCTACACCGGCGAGGATGGCGTCGAATTCTTCGTGCCCTCAGGCTCTGTAGCTGCAATTTGGGACGCGCTAATTAATAGCGGCGCGGCCCCATGCGGGCTCGGTGCCAGGGATGTGCTGCGCCTTGAGGCCGGCCTGCTGTTGCACGGAAACGACATGGATCTAGCCGTGAACCCCTACGAAGCTCGCCTCGACCGCTTCGTAAAAGCCGACCGTGAGACCTACGTCGCCGGTCCGGCGCTGCGTCGAATTCGGGACGCAGGGCCGACGCGAAAAATCGTCGGGCTGGCCGTGTCGGGGCGGCGAGTCGTGCGTCAGGGCCACACCATTCATTCGGGCGGCCAGCAGGTCGGCACGGTGAGTTCCGGCAGCTACTCCCCCACGCTTGACAGGAACATCGCCTTGGGCTACGTTCCAATTGCGCTCGCTGCCGAGGGCACCCCGTTGACGGTAGATGTTAGGGGTAACGAAGTTGAGGTCGAAGTGGCGAGTTTGCCCTTCTATTCCAGGCCACGATAAGCTGCACATATGAACCCTGTAGAACTTAGTTACTCCAAAGAGCACGAGTGGGTGCGTATCGAGCAAGACGGCTCTGCCACAATCGGCATTACCGCCTTCGCCGCCGAGGCCCTAGGGGACGTCGTATTCGTCGACCTGCCCGACGCTGGTTCTTCGCTTACCCAGTTCGGCAAGTTCGGTGAAATTGAGTCGGTGAAGGCGGTCTCTGACCTGTTCTCTCCCATCGGCGGAACGATCACCGAGGTCAACGACGGCGTCGTCGACAACCCCCAGCTGGTCAACGACGGAGCCTTCGAGGCCGGTTGGCTCCTGAAGGTATCGCTCTCCGACCGGGCCGAGTTGGACGCTCTCCTGTCCGCCGCCGATTACGAGAGCTTCATAGCTTTCGAGGGCAACTAGCCGGGCGAATGGCAACAGATCGGCAGTCACAAGGGGGGTTCACCTCCCCGTATACCCCCAACACCGATGCAGACCGTCGGGCCATGCTCGCGGCCATCGGCGTAGGCTCGGTCGACGAGCTTTTCGTGGACATCCCGGAACGCTTCCGCAACCCGGCATTGTCCATCCCGCCGCCCATCTCCGAACTCGAGTTGGGACGGGAAATGGAGGCACTGGCAAGCAAGAACGCCGTGCCCGGCGACTACGCCTGCTTCTTGGGGGCGGGTGCTTACAGGCACTTCATACCGGCCATAGTTCGGCAACTGGCCAGCCGGGCCGAATTCATGACCTGCTACACCCCCTACCAGCCCGAGGTGGCGCAGGGAACGCTGCAAGCCCACTTCGAGTTCCAATCCATGGTGTGTCAGTTAACCGGCATGGATGTCGCCAACTCCGGCATGTACGACGGTGCCACCTCTCTCGCTGAAGCGGCACTAATGGCCGCTCGCGTGACAAAGCGCAACCGTGTCACAGTCCTGGACTCAGTCTCCCCAATGTACGTAGATGTGCTGGGAACCTACCTCGATGCACCCGGCCTGGCCATCGACAGGGCCAGCGCCGACACACTAAAAATAGGCGACGACGACGCCTGTCTTATCGTGCAGCAACCCGGTTTCTACGGCACGTTCGAAGACCTGCAAACCCTGTCCGATGCCGCGCACGAAGCGGGCGCATTACTGGTAGTCATAACCGACCCCATCTCGCTGGGCATGTTCCGGCCACCCTCAGACTACGGTGCCGACATCGTCGTGGGAGAGGGCCAGGCGCTGGGCATCGCTCCGACGTTCGGGGGGCCGTACGTGGGGCTGTTCGCCTGCCGCCAGCAGCACATCCGGCAGATGCCCGGCCGCATCGTCGGCAAGACCGTCGACACGCAGGGCCGCACCGGGTACGTGCTCACCATGCAGACCAGGGAGCAGCACATTCGCCGTGAACGGGCGACCTCCAACATCTGCACATCCGTGGGGCTAATCGCGCTCATGGCCACCATCTACATGATCGGCCAGGGCAAGCGCGGACTGGCCCACATCGCCGCCCTTTGTTACCAGAAGGCGCACTACGCGGCCGGTGCCATCGGGGCGCTGCCGGGTTACTCCATAGCTTCGGGTGACAAAGTCTTCTTTAGAGAGTTCGTTGTGTCCTGCCCACTCCCGCCCGGCAAGATGAACGAGCGGCTATTGGAAGCGGGCATCATCGGCGGCCTGGACGTATCCGACCGCTACCCCAACGGAATGCTGCTGTGTTTCACCGAGATGAACGCCCGCGAAGAGATCGACTCACTCGTCGCTGCCTTATCTAAAATTGGGGCCGAATCAGGAACGTCCAGTGTTTGAGCGCCTGACCCCCGAAGACCCGCGTCGCGCGCTGGCGATGGACCGCAGCGTACCCGGTCGCATCGGCACCACTCTGCCGTCGGTAGATGTGCCGCAACAGGCACCGCCCCCGGCCGAACTGCTGCGCGACGACCTGCCCATGCCAGAAATCTCTGAGGCCGAGCTGGTCAGGTACATGACCCAGATCAGCACCTTCAACTTCTCCATAGACCACAACTTCTACCCCCTCGGTAGCTGCACTATGAAGTACAACCCCAAACTCAACGATGAGATGGCCGGGCTGGATGGGATGTCCGACATCCACCCATTGCAGCCGGAAAGCACCGTGCAGGGTGCCCTGGCCTTAATGCACCACTTGCAAGAACTCCTCGCCGAAATAACCGGAATGGCCGGCACCACGCTCTCCCCCATGGCGGGTGCCGAGGGAGAGTTGGCTGGGATGCTCATGATCCGCGCCTACCACCGGTCGCGGGGCGACGAGCAGCGAACAAAGGTCCTCGTCCCCGACAGCGCCCACGGCACCAACCCCGCGTCCGCGGCCATGGCCGGGTTCGACGTTGTCTCGCTGCCCACCAACGCCGAGGGCAACACCGACATCGACGCGCTGAAGTACGTCATCGGCGACGACACCGCAGGGTTCATGCTCACCCAGCCCAGCACTCTCGGGTTATTTGATGTCAACATCCTAAACGTAGTGCAAATGGTCCGGGACGCTGGCGGCATCGTCTACGGCGACGGCGCGAACCTCAATGCGCTTCTCGGTCGGGTCAAGCCCGGCGAACTGGGCTTCGACGTAATGCACTCCAACCTGCACAAAACCTTCACCCAGCCCCACGGCGGCGGCGGGCCAGGCGCGGGCGCGGTCATGGTGTCGGAACGGCTGTTGCCGTTCCTGCCGGGGCCGATAGTGGAAAAGACTTCTGGGGCAGACGGCGACCCGACTTACTCGTTCGTCACCCCCGAAAAGTCGATAGGCAAAATGGGCGCGTACCACGGCAACTTCGGTGCCCTGGTGCGGGCCTACGCCTACATTCGCACGCTGGGCGACGAGGGCATCGAGGCCATCAGCGAGGACGCAGTCATCAACGCCAACTACATCCTGGAAGGTCTCAGGGGCGTTTACGACCTGCCCTACGACCGGCGCTGCATGCACGAGGTGGTCTTCTCGGCCAGGAACCTGAAGCGCGACTACGGCATCACCGCCCTCGACGTATCCAAGCGGCTGATAGACTACGGCATCCACCCGCCCACCATGTACTTCCCCACAGTGGTCGAAGAAGCGCTCATGATCGAGCCCACAGAGACGGAGTCCAAAGAGACTCTCGACCACTTCATAGCCGTCATGAAACGTATTGCAGCCGAGGCCAAAGAGACCCCCGAACTGCTCAAAAACGCACCGCACAACACCCCCAACACCCGCCTCGACGAGGCGCTGGCCGCCCGCCAGCCAGATCTACGCTGGACGGCGAACCAACCAGAGTAAGAGGTTAACAAGGAGCACCGCATGGCAAATATCGGAGACGCAGCACCGGACTTTCGGGTCCCAGACCAGAACGGCGACATGGTCACCCTGAGCCAGTACAAGGGTTCCAAGAACGTCGTACTGTCCTTCCACGTTTTCTCGTTCACCGGTGGCTGAACGGACCAGATCTCCTCGTTTCGAGCCAACTACTCGAAGTTCGTGGAGCGCGATACCCAGGTACTGGGTATAAGCACAGATCCCAAGCCCACCCAGACGGCCTACGCCACCTCCCTAGGTAACTTACCGTACCCATTGCTTTCGGATTTCCATCCGAAAGCGAACGTGTCTAACGCCTTCGACCTTTACAACGAAGAGCGCGGCACCTCAGACCGGGCCGTCCTCATCATCGACAAGGGCGGCGTCATTCGCTACAGGCGTGTCTACGCCAGCGCGGCCGACATCCACATAGAGGACTTCCTGGCCGAGATAGACAAGCTCTGACCTCCAGTTCCGGGTCCGAATCTGGCTCTGGATCAGGGTCAAAGCCATTCGAATCGGGCGAGCACGTCCTGTTCGTCGACAAGCGCGGTCGGCTGTACCTCGTCAAACTCG
>CAUZIR010000146.1:0-4812 GCA_963579815.1 Dehalococcoidia bacterium | reverse complement strand
TCCACTGCACGGTGCTTCCCCCGACGGCGTTGTACATGGAGACTGATATTGGCGATGCGTCGGTGTTTACCGGGTAGTCGGCGGGCAGACGTCGCACGCTCGGGTCCAGGTGGAAGTCGGACTGGAAGTGAGTCGCCCAGTCGGCATACCCGGCAGGGTACCCAGACGGCGCAACCCAGCCGCCCTGTTCAAGACAGGTGACCCGGAAGCCCCGTGACGCCAGCCGCCACGAGAACGCCGCCCCGGTGGCACCGGCTCCGACTACCAGTACGTCGGGGCGCTGCATAGATCCGAGGTCGTCAGGCAGTGGCTTGCGCAGCCGCTGCGGAGAACGCTGCCGTCAGCTCGTCGTTGGGTCGCCGGAGCATGGTCGCGTTCACGTGCAGGTCGATGGACCGAACGCCGGGTTCGGGGTAGATGAAGATGCCGTGATCGACGAGTGCGCTCTTGAAGCGGTCGAGGTCGATGTTGTCGGCCAGGGCGAGCGGAAAGATGTTGGAGCCGTGTTCGAACGGGGTCACGGACAGGCCGGGGATGTCGTCAATGTTGCTCATTAGCTCCTTGCCCTTTTCGAGGGCTGCTGTGAACCTCTCGGCGAAGCCCGGCAGGCCGTGCAGGGCCAACGCTGCGACGAGGGCGGTCTGCGCCAGGCCACCACCGAACATGCGGCGGTCGTGGTACATGCCCTCGATGAAGTGAGCGTTCCCGGCCAATATTCCGCCGAAGGGCGCGCCCAGGAACTTGTAGAGCGACACGTACACGGAGTCGAACAGGTCAGAGTAGTCGCGCACGTCGTTGCCGGTGGCGGCTGCGACCATGAACAGGCGTGCACCGTCGAGGTGACTCGGTATGCCGAGCGAACGGCTCACTTCGCTGATGGCCTGCACCTCGGACCAGGGAACGATCTGGCCGGAGCGGCGGCGCACGGGCGTCTCTACCATGGCGGCTGAAATGGGGTTCATAACTCGCCCCGTGATTGAGGTTTCGTAGGCCTCTTTTAGCTCTGCGGCGGTGAAGTACACGCGGCCGGTCGCCAGTGGCACCAGGTTGATGCTACTGAGGCGCTGCAAGGAGTCGCCGGTGTCGTTGAACAGGTGGCTCTGCTCTTGTACGGCCGCTCTGCCGCCTGTGCCACAGTGCCGACGGATGGCGAGGTGGTTGGCGAGGGTGCCGGTGGGCATGAAGATAGCGCGCTCTTTGCCGAGGCGTTCGGCCATCGCGCGTTCCAACTGGCCTACAGACCCGCCACGAGAAAAGTCGTCGTCCTCGAACCCCGTGGTCGCAGCGATCTCGTTCAGGCGTCGCAACTGGTCGGCGGCGGTGCGGGCCTCGCCGTCGCCTATAAGCACTATGGAATCTTCGTCTTCGGGCTTTTTGTCTGTCATGGTCTCCGTCGCTGTGGTGTGAGGTAACCGGGGTATCTGGCTTTGCGTGGCAATGTTAGGAATGGAGAGACAGGGTGTCAATTTGGCCCGGCCTTTTGAAGGCACCCAGTTGGAGGGGGCGCTGGTAATCTGGGCGGACGATGAGCCACTTTCTTTTCCGATGCACCGAATGCCGTTCCACTTCCGAGCCAGGACCGGAGGCTCTGCGTTGCTCTGAATGCAGTGCGCCGATGACGGTCGATTACGGGACGACGGACCCGACGGCCAGAGGTGACTCGGGCTCTCCGCTGCCTCTGGGCGACCCTGGTGCAATGATTTCGCTGGGCGAGGGTGGCACCCCGGTCATCGAATTTGGGCGGCTAGCTTCGGAGATGGGACTGGCCTCGGTGGCGGCCAAGTTGGAGTCTTCCAACCCCACGGGTTCTTTCAAGGACCGGGGGATGTCGGTCATGCTCAGTGCGCTCGCCGAGCACGGTGTCACGGCGTTCGTGGAGGACTCGTCCGGCAACGCGGGGGCGTCTGCGTCGGCGTACGCGGCACGGGCTGGCATGCAGGCACACGTGTTCGTGCCGGAGTCGGCACCGGCGGGCAAAGTTGCGCAGATAGCTGTGTTCGGGGCGACCGTGCACAGGATTGCTGGGGCGCGAGAGCGAGCGACGGAGGCGGCCGAGGCGTTCGTGGCCGAGTCCGGCCTGCCGTATGCCACGCACAACCTGAGCCCGTACTTTATTGAAGGCACCAAGTCGTTCATGTATGAGGCCTTCGAACAGTTAGGGGATTCGCTACCGGGTCACGTAGTTATTCCGACGGGCAACGGGTCCCTGTTCATTGCCACTCACCTGGCGTTGGTTGAACTTCGGGACGCGGGCCACATCGATCGCATTCCCCGATTGCATGCCGTGCAGGTCCGGGCGGCGATGCCTATAGTCGCGGCGATAGCTGGCGAGGAGTGGGCACCGGACCCGAACGTTACGACTGTCGCCGGGGGTATCGCGTCGGCTGATCCGCCGAGGAAAGGCCAGCTATTGGCGGCACTAAGAGGAACAGGCGGCACCGCAGTGGCCGTGGACGACGCCGACATTACCCGGTGGCGTGGGGTGCTGGCGAAGCGAGAGGGCGTCTACGCCGAGTCCACCTCGGCCGCCGCCTTCGCTGGCCTGGAGCGTCTAGTCAAAGATGGCACGATTTCCCAGGGCGACAGCGTGCTGGTGCCGGTTACCGGGAGTGGGCTAAAAGAGCCGCTTTGAAGCCAGGCAAGGAGCCTTTGAGGGTTTCGTCATCGACGCAGTATGAGATGCGGAAGTAGCCTTCTGCCCCAAAACCGCGACCAGGCACAACGAGTACGCCGCGTTCCCGTAGCGTGTCTACGAACTTAACGTCGTCGGCTATGGGCGACTTTGGGAACAGGTAGAACGCCCCGTCCGGCTTGACCACGTCGTAACCAAGGCCGGTGAGTTCGGTCCATAAGAAGTCGCGTTTGGCCTGGTAGGCTGCCACGTCCACAGTCGCGCCCTGTAACCCGGCGACCAGCCGCTGCATGAGGGCGGGGGCGTTGACGAAGCCCAGTGTGCGGTTGCAAAACACCAGCCCGTCCACCAATTGCGCGCTGTCGGGACTCGTCGGGTTTGCCGCGATGTAGCCGATGCGCTCTCCCGCCAGCCCCAGGTCTTTGGAGTGAGACGTCGCGACGATGCTGCGCTCGTAGGAGGCGAACACGTCGGGGTATTTGTGCCCGTCGTAGAGGATGCGTCGGTACGGCTCGTCGCTAACGAGGAAGATTTCGCTGCCGTAGCGCTGCTCGGCGGTACGAATAGCGTCTGCGATACGGTCGAGGACCTGCCGGGGATATAAAACTCCGGTCGGGTTGTTCGGGGAGTTGACGAGGACGATTCTGGTTCGCTCGCTCAGCGCTGCATTTAGGGAGTCCATGTCGGGCAAAAAGCTGCTGTCGGGTTGCACTACTTTGCACACTCCGCCGTGGTTGTCGGCGTAGAAGAAGTACTCGACAAAGTACGGCGCGAACACCACCACTTCGTCGCCCGGGTCGAGAAGGGTCTTGATGACCACGTTGAGTGCGCCTCCGGCCCCGCAGGTCATGACGACCTCGTCACCCGTGAACGGTATGCCGGTTTCGGCTGCGAGGCCCGTGGCGACGGCCGCCCGCGTCTCGGGGTACCCGGCGTTGGGCATGTAGCGGTGCATGCCGGGAGGCGGGTCTTGCGCCAGCCGCTTCAACTCCAAATCGAACTCAGCAGGAGGTTCCATGATGGGGTTCCCCAGGGACAGGTCGAAGACCTTGTCGGCACCCAGGCGTGCCTTCAGGGCGATGCCCTCTTCGAACATCCGGCGAATCCAGGAGCCCTGCTCCATGGCGGCGGCTATTTTTTTGGAAACGGGCATACTTAGTCGGCCCCGTCTGTAATTGTCTGCATCGGCTGACCGTAGGCCACACCGCATCGCGCGTCAAATGTGCATGAGAGGGCTCGCACAGATAGGAAACGGTGGTAGGTTTAGGGGGCCCCAGTCCCGGCCCCTGTCTTGGCACCGGGGCATTCGCACCAGGGCACTAAAAGGCAGGCAGCGATGAACAAGTACATTCCCGAAATGGACAGCCGAGGCTTTGCGATAGTCGCGATGGCCATTACTGGTTCGGCGGTGCTGTCGTATCTAATTCGAGACGTCCCGTACGGCGTGCTGCAAAACCTCCTGGCAGTTCTTTTTCTCGCAGGCCCCATGGCGGGCCTGTTCTTCTACCTCGCTGCAAAACTGGCCGATCAAGAATGACCTTCAGCCCCTCGGTCCAATAGAAAACCCCCGCCTGGCCAGCCAAACGGGGTTTTTTGATTCCCCTGTATTTCCCCTGCATGGGGAGTATGGGGCGGACCGTTAGGCCTTGCTCACCCGCTGCATCATTGCCGGGAACTGGTCGGCGGTGGCCACCGGCCAGACCTCCGGGTAAGAGCCGGTTATCACCCAGCTGGCGTGGAGTTGCTCGAAGAAAGCGTCTTCGTTGGGAGCGTCCACAATTATAGTGACGGCGCGCCGGGTGATGGCGAAGTACATTCCCTTGACGTCCAGGCTCTGCCACGACCCGATCCACTCGTGTAGATCTTTCGGGTTCCCCTCCAGTTCACTGCCTATGTTTGGGTCGACCTCGACTTGAATCATGTAGTGCAAGTTGTCCTCCTCATGTGAGATGAAGCCATGCTAGGAGAACCCCAGTCGAATGCCAACGTTTGCCCCAGTTGCCACGAAGCGCCACGAAGCGCCGCGAACCGTCAACGAGAGAATTGTCATCAATGTAGGTAACAAAGACCCAAGGGAGACGGCTGTGTTCGACATAGCGGGAGCGGTGGTAGCAGGGCTGGTGGGCGGAGCGGCGATGAGCGTGCTGCTGTACGCCGGGATAGAGATGGCGCCCGGCCAG
>CAUZIR010000145.1:0-4936 GCA_963579815.1 Dehalococcoidia bacterium | reverse complement strand
CTGGGCATGACCTCCCATGCGCAGGAACGGCAGCCCGGTGGCACCGATGGCTTCGACCACGTTTATACCTTCAGGGCCTCTTGAGCTGGCCCGCATATTGCCGTCGATCAGCTTCGCTGCCACGACGGGCCTGCCGTGCCGCTCTGAGAGACGACCGGCGATGAGGCCAATGACCCCGAGGTGCCAGTCCGGGCTGCTAACCACAATGGCGGCCTTTTCATGCAGACTCGCTTCCGACACCATCTCCTCGGCCTCCCGCACGCTCTTGTCGGCAATTCGGCGTCTCTCGTTGTTCATCGCCTCCAGGCGATCGGCGAGTTCGGCGGCTTCGGCCTGGTCTTCGGTGGTCAGGAGCCGCAGGCTAATCGATGGATCATCCAGCCTGCCAGCGGCGTTTAGCCGGGGTATCAGGCCGAACGATAGATCGCGGGCAACGAGCGACGACAGGTCGATATCCCCGCATCGAGCGATGGCGTTAATGCCTGTATTACCGGATTTTCGCAACAACTGAAGACCCCGCCCGACGATGAACCGGTTCTCGCCTGTCAGCGGTGCCACGTCCGCCACGGTGCCGAGCGCCGCCAGCTCCAGCAGGTGCTCTGGAAACGGCTGTCCCGCCCTCTCACAGGCGGCCTGGGCCAGCTTGAAGGCGACCCCCGCCCCGGTGAGGCTCGTGTACGGGTACGGCTCGCCTACGAGTGGGATCAGGCCCGGATTCAGAATCGGCACATCTTTGGGAACGTCGTCGGAAGCCACGTGGTGGTCGGTGATGATGACCTCAAGGCCCAGGGAGCGCGCAAACGCAACCTCGGGTGCGGCCGTGGTCCCGGTATCAACCGTGATCAGCAGCTTTGCCCCCTGCCCCGCGAGGTGCTCAATCGCATCGGGCTGTAGCCCGTGGCCCTCGGCCATCCGATTGGGAATGTAGGGGATGGGCCTGCCGCCCAACTCCGTAACGGTGCGGCAAAGCACTGCGGTGGCCGAAATGCCATCGACATCAAAATCGCCAAACACGGCCACGGCGCCGTCCGCTTCTATGACTTTACCCAGCAAGTCGACGGCCTCGTCCATGTGCGGCAGTAGCCACGGGTCATTCAGGAGCCGCTCGTCTACGGCCAGGAACGATGCGACATCGCTCGGGAGTCGCACCCCGCGGTTGTACAGCAACAGTGCGTGCAGCGCGGGCAGGCCAAGCTTCTCGCCGAATCCGACGGGCGGGGGTGGGAGCGCTCGCCAGGCGTTTTTGGTTTCGGCGGGCTCGGCGGGCTCGACGACGGGGGGCTCCTCCTGCGAAAACAGGTTGCCCTGGGTCACCTCAGACCGGCCTGTGGGGCCAGGTTAATCGCCTTAAAGGTCGACGGCCCGAAACACGAGGGAACTGTTGTGGCCGCCGAACCCGAAGGAGTTGCTAATGGCGGCCTTTACGTCGACCTTCCTGGCCTTGTGCGACGTGTAATCGAGGTCGCAATCCGGGTCGGCGTTCTCCAGGTTGATGGTAGGCGGAATGACGCCCTGGGAAATGGCCTGGACACTGAAAGCCGCCTCCAGCGCTCCCGATGCACCCAGGAGGTGCCCCGTCATCGACTTGGTGGAACTGACCGGTATGCGATACGCGTCCTCGCCGAAGACCGACCTCATGGCCATGGTCTCGTACTTGTCGTTCATCTGGGTTGAGGTGCCGTGAGCGTTTATGTAATCGATCTCGTCGGGCTTCAGGCCAGCGACTTCCAGCGCCCGGCGCATCGCCCTGGCCCCGCCTTCGCCCTCGGGTGCGGGCTGAGTGACGTGGTGAGCGTCGGCAGAGGCCCCGTAACCGACCATTTCGGCAATTGGCTCTGCCCCCCTGTTGATCATGCTCTCCATGGTTTCGAGCACCAACACGGCGGCACCTTCGCCGGAAACGAAGCCGTCCCGCTCGGCGTCAAACGGTCGAGACGCTGCCTGCGGGTCGTCATTGCGTGTAGAAAGCGCATGGCAGGCGTTAAAGCCCGCGATGCCGATGGGGCAAACAGCCGCCTCGGACCCGCCAGCGAAGATCATGTCTACCTGGTCGTCTTGCAGTGCGTTGAAGGCGGCTCCCAGGGAATCCGCACCGCTAGCGCAGGCCGAGACCGTGGCGACGCTAGGCCCCTTGGCACCGAGATGCATGGAGACCTGTCCCGAGGCCATGTCGGGCAACATCATGGGAATGAAGAACGGGTTAACCCTTTTAGGGCCCTTTTCTTTCAGGACCTCTAATTGCTCAGAAATGGTGATGATGCCGCCAATGCCGCTGGCTATCATCACGCCAACCTTTTCGGCGTTGCCATTAGAGATCGTTACGTTCGCATCGTCCGCAGCCTGTATGGAGGCCGCGAGGGCCAGCTGCACGAACCGATCCAGGCGGCGAGCCTGCTTGCGATCGACGAAGTCTGTGGGGTCGAAGCCCTTGACCTCGGCGGCGATGGTCGTCTTGAAGCCCTCGGGGTCGAACGACGTGATGGTATCGACCCCGGACTTTCCGGCGATGACCGACTTCCAGGTGGTGTCGGCATCAAGTCCAAGGGGACTTACCACGCCCAATCCGGTCACGAAAACACGGTTTGCCATAAAGGGACGATCTCCTGGGAATGGATGGGCAGTCGGCCAGAGGGCATTGAAGAGCCTGCCGGGCCGTTGAAAACCCGACCGATTATAGCAGGGTAAGCCGCCCGTCAGCCATTGCCACTCGGCTATAATCCCAGTTCCACTCACAGCTTTGTCCAAACCATTTTCGGGAGCCTTTTTTACCGTTGTCTTCCACGTTGCAGGGCCGCCCCTCAGTTGCCATAGAGACCCACGGCTGCAAGCTCAACCAGGCCGACACCGCGGTACTCGCCGCCCGATTTGAGGCGGCAGGCTTCAGCCTTGTCGGTACCGACGAGCCCGTCGACGTGTACCTCGTCAACTCCTGCACAGTCACGCACGTGGCCGACCGCAAAGCCAGGCGGTCCATCCGCTCAGCCCGTCGCCGCAACCCGGCGGCGACCATCGTCGCTACGGGTTGCTACGCCGAGCGCGACCCGGCGGCACTCGCCGAACTTACAGAAATCGACCTGCTGGCGGGAAACGGCGACAAGGTCCGTCTGGTGCAAGACGTAGTCGCGCTAAGGGGTGGGGACGCCTCCACCTGCGGAGTGGGTTCCGACGAAGTGCCTGTGTCTCCAAAAGTGCTAAAAACACGGGCGATGGTGAAAATTCAGGAAGGGTGCGACCAGGTCTGCGCCTATTGCATCGTCCCGCGGGTGAGGGGCAGGGAGCGCTCCATACCGGCCTCCGAACTGGTCGCCCGCATCAATCGCTTCGCCGACGCCGGGTATCGCGAGGCCGTACTCACCGGCACCCAGCTCGGTACCTACGGCTTCGACCTGTCCGGGCACGAACCCTCAACGCTGACCGAGCTTATCGCCGCCATTCTCAATGGGACTACCATTGAGCGCATACGGGTGTCCTCGTTGCAGCCGCAAGAAATGGACGCCGAGTTGCTTGACCTGTGGTCCGACACACGACTCTGCCCACACTTCCACATGCCGCTCCAGTCGGGCAGCGACGCGGTCCTTCAGCGCATGAGGCGGCGCTACAACGCAGAGCAATACGAGCGTGCAGTCGCGCAGACACGGGAGACCGTGCCCGCTGCTTCAATCACAGCAGACGTCATCGCCGGGTTCCCTGGGGAGACGGCCGACGACTACCAGCGCACCTACGCGCTGGCCGAACGCATTGGCTTTTCGGCTATGCACGTGTTCCCGTTCTCCAGCCGCCCAGGTACATCGGCCGCCCACTTCGACGACGACGTGACTCCACAGGAAAAATCCGCTCGCGTGGCCAGACTCATCGAGCTAGGGGGGCGCACCGGGTCGGCGTTCAGAGACGGACTGCTGGGCACGGTAAGGCCGGTGCTGTGGGAAGAACAACGAAACGAGGCATGGACCGGTTTGACCGACAACTACGTCCGTGTTTCCGTCCACTCACAAGACAACCTGTTCAACCAGATCCTGCCCACCCGGCTCGTCGGGCATTCAGAGCAGATCGTACTGGGCGAACTTCAGCGAGTGCCGACAGCACCCTAAAACGCTCATCCCGGTGAACTCGGACCAAAGTTAACCCGGACTAAAGCCTGCCCGACCTGGTCCGGGAGCCTAAAGCTCCACGGGTGTCAGCCCGAAGCGTCCGGCCCGTTGCTCCACGTAGCAGGCGTACTTCTCCTGCGCGTGCCCGAACACCACCATCCAGCCCTTGTCGGTGGCCATGGAAAGCACCTCGCGTTTACCGGCGAGCGTGTCATTAGGGGAGTCATCTAGCGCTCCGATATAGGCGGGGGTCAGGTGGAACGGCGTGGGAATCAGGTCGCCAGCGAAAACAACCCTCTCGCTGCCCGACTCGATTTTGACCATCTGGTGCCCTGGGCTGGGGCCGTTGGTCGCCTTAACGGACACGCCTGGCGCTATTTCCGCCTGTCCGTTCACAGTTTCGACCATGTCCATCTCCACCAACGGCAAAAGATCATCCGGGCGGTACAGCGGGGCAGAGCGCTCGCCCGGATTACGAGCATCGTCTAATGCGGCGACTTGCACAACGTATTTCGCTTTCGGGAAAGTTGGCAGTACTTTGCCACTCCTGTCCAGCTTGGTGCACCCCCCGGCCCGGTCGAATCGCAGGTTGGTCAGCACCACGGTGTCGATGTCACGAGCGGTGAGGCCATGCGCCTTCAGACCCCGGACCAGCTTGTTGCCGTTTAACCCGAAGGCGTCCTTGAGTACGTCGAGTTGCTTCGACCCGGCGCCGGTGTCGATCAGTATGTTTCGGTCGGCGGTGCGGATGAGCAGGCAGTTGAGCGACAACCGAACCCTGTTTCGCCTGTCCGGTTTGAGATAGGTCTCCCACTGCACACGAGGGACAGGGCCAAATACGCCGCCCC
>CAUZIR010000144.1:0-4953 GCA_963579815.1 Dehalococcoidia bacterium | reverse complement strand
CTCTGAGTCCACGATACGGTCTCCGCAGGCCACGCCGGAAAAGCCGCCGAACACCTGCGAATGCACCACGCCTAGCCGCGCGCACGCCAGCATCGTCACCGGTAGCTCCGGCACCATGGGCATGTGCAGCGTCACCCGGTCGCCTGCCTCCAGGCCTGCTTCTTGCAGCACGACCGCAAACTCGTTAACCCGCACCCACAGCTCCTGGTAGGTGATGGCCTGGTGCTCTTCCTCTTCCGGCTCTGGCACGAAGATGAGCGCGGCCTTGTTGCGGTGCTTCTCTAAGTGGCGATCCACGCAGTTATACGAAGCGTTGAGCTTGCCGCCCACCCACCAGTTGTAGAACGGCGGGTTCGAGGTGTCGACGGTGGTGTGCCAGTACTGGTCCCAGTCGAGCAGTTCGGCGTACTCTCGGAAGCTGTCCGGCCAGTTCTCGGCGCTAAAGCGTTCGAAAGCGGCCGGGTCGGCCATATTCGCCTGGGCGATGAAGCCGGGCGGAGGCGGAATAAGCTCCTCCTCTTGCCAGTGGACTGCTATCTCTGATTCCTTAACCTTGTCTGTGGCCACCTTCGACCCCCCTTAATAACCGTTATTTGTTCGCTGTTATCTGTTAGGCGAATTTGGCTCGCCATTATAATTGCCCGACCGGAGGCTCGCTTGAACTACAACACAATAAAGCTGAATCTCGACGAAGGCATCGCGACCGTGACCTTGAACAGGCCGGACGTGCTCAACGCCCTGAGCGAAGAACTGTACTCAGAACTCGACGCCGCTGTCACGAGCTTGGACGAAGACGACGCCGTACGGGTAATCATCTTCACCGGCAGCGGGGAGCGGGCTTTCTCAGCCGGTGCGGACATCCACGAAATGGCAAAAGGCCCAAAAAACGACTCTGGCCTTCCCCCGAAAACCCTCGACCAGGAACGACGGGCCTGGCGGCTCGCTGCCATGAGCAAGCCCACCATCGGTGCCATCAACGGCCTCGCCTACGGGGGCGGCGCGGCCATGGCCTCCAGCTTCGACATTCGCGTGGGCTGCGAGCACAGCAGCTTTCGTTTCCTCGCTGCCTCATACGGGCGCGTCAATGCTACGTGGTCATTGCCCATGCAGGTGGGCTGGCCAGCGGCCAAAGAGCTTTTGTTCACGGCTCGTGCGGTGGAAGCCAAGGAGGCGTTTCGCATGGGCCTGCTCAACCACCTCGTCCCTTGTGACCGCCTTATGGATTCGGCTAATGAGATCGCCAGGCAAATCGCCGCAAACGACCCCCGCATGGTCACCGGCATCAAGGCGCTGCTCATGAACGGCGTCGGAGCCGGGTGGCAGGAGATGTACGAGACCGAATTGCATGCCCGCGAAGGGGTGTTAAAGCCAACGCCCGTCATGGAAGGCTTCAAAGACTTCCTGTCCCGGAAAGGCAAACCCTAATGCCTGGTCCCTTAGCGGGCTTGCGCGTGCTCGATCTGGGCCGCTACCAGGCCGGGCCTCGCTGCGCCCTCATGTTCGCTCGCATGGGCGCTGAGGTCATCAAAGTAGAGGCGCTGACCGGCGACGAGAGCCGAAAGAACTCGCCCAGGGTTCGGGGCCAGAGCGCCTACTGGGTGCAGTACAACTCGGGTAAAAAGAGCCTGGCCATCGACCTGCGCACCGACGAAGGCAAAGAAATCCTGCGCGACCTCGTTCGCGTATCGGATTTCTTTCTCCAGAACTTTAGACCCGGCACCATCGCCCGCATGGGCTTCAGCTATGAGTCGCTGAAGCGCCTCAATAAGGGCATCATCATGATCAACGTGTCGGCGTACGGTCAGTACGGCCCGTCCAGCGACCGGGTGGGCTTCGACCCTATCGGCCAGGCGTTGGGCGGCATGATGATGACCAACGGCATGCTAGGAGGCCCCCCGGCGCGGACCAACTTCCCCCTCATCGACCGCATCACCGCGCTGCACGGGACCATCGGCGCGCTGGCCGCGCTGCGGGAGCGTGACATCTCCGGCGAAGGCCAGCAGATAGACGTCAGCCTGGCGGACACCGGCTTCACCGTGAACGAAATTCCAATCTCTGCCTACCTCGGTGACGGGCAGGAGTTCGTGCGCGAAGGTAACGGAGCCGGGCTGACCAACTCGTACCAGACGCAAGACGGTTGGGCCTTCATCGCAGCGACCAACCGGGCCATGTTCGAACGGCTGTGCGTGGCACTGGAGCGGCCGGAGTGGGTCGATGACGCTCGTTTCACATCCCGCCAAGACCGACGACAAAACTGCGAAGTTCTTGAGGCCGAGTTGAGCGCATGGTTCGCCCAGCGCACTACTGAAGCTGCGGTAGACCACCTGTCTTCTCACAGCGTGCCGTGCGCGCCTATTAACGACGTTGCGGCAGCGGCAAACGACCCCCACATCGCCGAGCGCGAGGCGATGGTCGAGGTTCCCGATCCCGTGGCCGGGACCATGTGGGTCACCGGCAAGATGATCAAATTCAGCCGCACTCCAATGGAAGTCGGCTCCGCCCCGACCGTGGGCGAACACACCGACGAAATTCTGACTGGGCTGCTCGGATACGACGCCGAGCGCGTCGCTGCGCTGAAGGCCGCCAACGCCGTGGCGTCGGGACTAGGGGACAGTTGATGCGAGTGAACGTCTTGCTGTTCGCGGCCTACAGGGAGGCGGTCGGCGATTCGGCCGTGCAGATCGATCTGGCCGACGAGAGCACCGTCGGCGATCTCACAACCGAGATGTCGGGCCGCTACCCCGGTCTGCCCCAAAAATCGGGCCGCATCGTGGCGGCGGTAAACGACGAGTTTCGCCTGCATGACTTTACGCTCTCCGACGGCGACGAAGTGGCGCTGATACCCCCAGTCTCGGGTGGTGGGCCGGTCTCGGGTTGCGCGCCCCTAATTGTCGTCACGGAAGACCCGCTCGACCCGGCCGACTTCACCGAGGCCGTGCGAGCCGGATCCAGCGGCGCGGTGGTCACGTTTCTGGGAACGACGCGAGACGAAAACGCCGGTCGCAACGTGACGCTACTCGAGTACGAGGGCTACCGGCCAATGGCGGACAAAATGCTGGCCAGGGTGGCAGGCGAGATGGCTGAGCGCTGGGAACTGGGTGGCGTTGCCATCGGCCACAGACTGGGCCGTGTAGACGTCGGCGAGATAAGTCTCGTCGTCGCTGCATCTGCGCCTCACCGGGTTGCCGCTTTCGAGGCCGTTGGTTACGCGGTAGATCGCATCAAGCAGATCGTGCCCATCTGGAAGAAAGAGCACTTCGAGGGCGGGGAAGTCTGGATAGGGTCGCAAGACGGGAAAGAGTTTTCTCCGCTCGGCTAGCTCGCTCTCCGCGTGGCAGGGCCACGCTCTAGGGCTCGTCGGTTTTTCGCCTCATCGCTTCGCAATCGACGGTGTAGGTTTTGCCGGGAAGGGCTTCGTACCGTCGTTGGTGCTGTATAGGCGAAGGTCCGTTTCGCGGAATTGTGAAACTTTTACCAATCTATCGGCCTTTGGAAGCGAGCGACGCCATCGATTTAAGGAAATCGAACCCGTTAGTCCTGGCCTTGATGCGAACTCGTTTCAGAGCGACGGATAGTGTGGTTTTTCACAAAGATCAGCTTTGAATCATGCACGGTTCTTTGCTATATTGGCTCACCAACTACTGTTGATTGGCATCGGCCGCACGGCGTCGCCCGCTAGGGTTTTATTCACCTCTAAATTGAACCTATAACCAGTGAAGAGTTACCACGTCTGGACAGTCGGCTGCCAGATGAACAAAGCTGATTCCGAACGCCTTGAAAGCGCAATGGGTCAGCTTGGCCTGTCGCCCTCGCCCCAGCCCGACGACGCCGACGTCATCGTCCTGAACAGCTGCGTCGTGCGCCAGAGCGCCGAGGACAGGGTAATCGGCAACCTGACCCGCCTAAAACCCACCCGAGAGGGCAACCCCGACCGCATCCTCGCCCTCATGGGCTGCATGGTTGGCCCGAAGACCGACGACCTGCGAAAGCGCTTCCCTTACGTGGACGTGTTCATGCGCCCCCAGCAGTTCGACCCGCTTATCGAGCTACTCGCCGAACGTCTCGGCATCGACCCCGATGGCTGCGTGGGGCCACTGGTGGCCCGGCCCGCGGTGGCCACTTACGTGCCCATAATCCACGGCTGCGACAAGTTCTGCACCTTCTGCATCATCCCTTACCGCAGGGGGCGCGAAGTGAGCAGGCCTATCGACGAACTGGTACGCGAGACGGAAATGCTGGTCGCACGGGGTGTGAGAGAAATTACCCTGCTTGGCCAGAACGTCGACTCCTACGGCCACGACCTGCCCGACGGGCCGGATCTTGGTGATCTGTTGGCCGCCGTTAACGATGTGGACGGCCTACAGCGCATTCGATTTCTCACCTCGCACCCCAACGACATGAGCGAGCACATAATCGACGCTGTCGCCAACCTGGACAAGGTTTGCGAGCACATCAACCTGCCGGTCCAGGCCGGGGACGACGAAGTGCTGGAGCGCATGAGGCGCGGCTACACGCGAGACGAGTACCTGCGCAAGGTAGACCAGATACGCCAGCGCATCCCCAACGTGACGGTGAGTACCGACGTGATCGTCGGCTTCTGCGGCGAGACCGACGCCCAGTTTCGCCAGACCTACGAACTGGTTGAGCAAGTCGGGTTCGACAAAGTGCACGCCGCCGCCTACTCAACGCGAGAGGGAACTCTGGCGGCACGAAAGCTGGAAGACGACGTCCCATTGGAAGAAAAGAAAGAGCGTTTGGCCCAACTCGAAACCCTGCAAGAGCGCATAGCCACCAAACTCAACGCCGCCTACGCCGATCGCATTGAGCAGGTGCTCGTCGAACAAGTCCGGGGGGGCCGGGCGACCGGGCGCAACCGCAACGACAAGTTGGTGCATTTCGACGCTGACCCCAAAGCCGAACTGGTCGGCAAAATGGTCGACGTACGCATCGAGG
>CAUZIR010000143.1:0-4988 GCA_963579815.1 Dehalococcoidia bacterium | reverse complement strand
TGCAAGGTGCAGTACCGGTTTGGGGCCGCTGTCCTGCTGAGAGGAGGACAGCTTCGATCCGAGTAGATAGCCACTGTGGCTATCGAAAACATCCCACAGCCAAACAGGGCGGCCAGCGAATGCCCGGCTCTCCACCCGAGACTCGATCGCGAGCCACGCGTCACCAACGTCCGGGATTGGCTCGGCCAGGGCCTCCACCGCCACCGTCGTAAACCGAACGATCCAACGTTGGATCGTCGCGTAATTCGGGGCCGACTCGCCGCACGAAGCCAGCGTGTCGGCTATATCTTCGAGCGTGGCACCCCCATAGAACGCTTGTAGCGCAGCCGCTATGGTCTCAGCGGGGAACCTCATCCGGGGCGGAGCGGCATTGCCCAGGAACGTAGCACCGCAGGCTTTGCAGCGCAGGCGCTGAGTGCCAGCTCGGGTATGACCGTGGCGGACGACCTTCGACTCGCCACAGCGTTTGCAGCAGGGAACGGACGGCCGGTTGCCCGGTCCGTCGGGCAGATCGTATCGTTGGGTCGGTTTGAAGCCAGTTGCCACCGTAGCCAGTTCCGCCTAAGTCGAGTTGACTTACAGGCACAACAGGCTCGAAAATCAGCGTCCAATTACACGTGTTGTTTTAAAACTAACGTATAAAGGCTAGAACTAGCGATAAAACTGCTAATTACGTAAGGGTTGACTGGTTCCCACCCGACCCACGCTAATGAAAACTGCTCTTTGGTAAACTGGATTGGTCGAGACCGAGAGCCCACCTGTGGCCCTACGGTTCGGCAGAGAAGCCACAGGGAGCCGACTGGGGAGACGGCACGTATAATTCTGGGCAGGGACGAGACGGCCTGCCCCCCTGAAGCGGAAAGCGAGTCGTCGCCAGTCCGGACAGGGCACGCCAGGCCACTGGGGCCCTCTAGGCATAAGGAGAAGCAGCCATGCAGGTAACAGCCCTGCCCCAAGATCCGGCCGAAGTCAGAGACCTCATCCGCAGAGGCGTTGTAAACGAAACCACGGCGGGAATGGCCCCCGGCCGCGTCCAGGCCAACCTCGTCGTTTTGCCCGGCGAAATGGCCTTCGACTTCATGTTGTTTTGCCAGCGCAACCCCAGGCCTTGCCCGCTGTTGGAAGTTACCGAGCCAGGCTCTTTCGAGCCCACTCGACTGGCGCCGGGTTCCGACCTGCGCTACGACGTTCCCCGCTACAGGGTCTACCGGGACGGGGAGCTGGAGGCTGAGGTTCCGGACATCGCTGACTACTGGCAAGACGACCTGGTCGCCTTCCTGCTCGGGTGTAGTTTTTCGTTCGAAAACGCCCTCATCCGGGCCGGCATCGGCATGCGGCACATCGAGTGCGGCACGACCGTACCCATGTTCATAACCGACGTTCAGACCGAACCGGCCGGTTCTCTGTCCGGGCCAATGGTCGTTTCCATGCGGCCCATCCCTCGCGGGCAAGTAGTCCGGGCCACGCAGGTAACATCGCGCTTCCCGGCCGTTCATGGTGCGCCGTTTCACATCGGCGACCCGGCGGCCATTGGCATAAGCGATGTCACCCGGCCCGACCTCGGCGAGCCAGTCGAAATAAAAGACGGCGAGGTGCCGGTTTTTTGGGCCTGCGGAGTCACGCCGCAAGCCGTGGCCATGAACTCCAAACCGCCTTTCATGATCACGCACGCGCCCGGTTACATGTTCATCACCGACGCCGTTGACGAGGACTACGCCGTACTCTAAGCTCCCTCGCGCTGCCCTTTATCACCCTTTATCATCCCTTATTTGAAGGAGCGACATTGGACACCATTGAAGACATCGTTCTGGACCACGACGGCCGCGGCATTTCCGCCTTGCGGCCCCACGTCGCCACCGACTTTTGCACCCAGGCCGCAGACCTCATCATCGACTCCCCCGGTACGGCGCTCATAGTCACCGGTTTTTACATACTCGACGCCGGTGCATCCGAGACGGACGGGCCGCCCGGCGCTGTAGTTATCGGTGAAGGGTTGGCCGCACTAGGCTACGAAGTGGTGTACGTTTCCGACCGATACACCGTCCCATCCATAAACCACACCATTGGCGACGCCGCGCCGGTAATCGACTTCCCAATCACATCCGATGGACAAAGCGAAGAGTTCGCCGTGGACCTGCTGTCTCGCTACTCGCCGTCCGTCGTCATCGCCATTGAACGCTGCGGAATGACCGCCCAGGGCACGTTCCACAACATGCACGGCAAAGACATTAGCGCCTACAACGCCAGGACAGACTTCCTGTTCACCTCGCACAACCGCACCATCGGTGTGGGAGACGGCGGGAACGAGATCGGCATGGGTAACCACGCAGACGTCGTGGCTGCGACCGAGTCGCTGGTGGGGATGCCATGCGTGACAAAGACGTCGGAGCTTGTCATCGGCTCCACGTCAAACTGGGGAGGCTACGGACTTGTTGCCGCCCTGTCCGAACGTTCGGGGAAAAACGTCCTCGCCTCGGTGGAGCACGAGAGGGAAATCCTCGACTCTTTCGTCGAGGCGGGTCTGGTCGACGGCATGACCCAGGACAACGTGCCAATGGTGGACGGCTTCTCCCACGATGAGAACTCGGCCATAGTGCAGCGCCTGCAGGACTACCTCAGGGCCAAAGGCGTTAGCGCCTAGTAGGCCAAAGGCGTCTGGAACGAGGCGGCCCGCTCCTCCGCTTCTAGGCAGCCAACTCATGGCTCATCACCGAGCGCAGCTTACCGAGTGCGGCCCTTTCCAGGCGCGACACGTGCATCTGCGAAATGCCGATGACACTGGCGGTCTGGCGTTGGGAAAAGCTCTTATAGAACCTTAGCCGCAGTATCGACTGCTCGCGGTCCGTAAGCGCCCCATAGCGTCCTCCAGGTCCAGCTTGTCCACCGAGAACTCCATCTCGTCATCGTCGTCGCCTATCAGGTCGGCCAGCGTGCACGACCCGTCGGAGTCCAGCGACTCGACCGGGGCGTCCAGCGACCTGGGCTCACCCACTCTGCCGAAGCGCTGGGCGTCGGTGACCTCTTTCTCGGTGAGGTCCGTTGCGGTCGCCAGCTCCGCGGTGGTCGGTGGGCGTCCCATCCAGGACGTTAGCTCCTCGCCAGTGCGAAAGACCGTCAGCTTGTTCTTTCTCAGGCCGCGGGGCACCTTCAGCAGCGAGTCGTGGTCTCTCAGGTAATTGAGTACCGCGCCAAGAATCTCAGGGATCGCCAACGACGTGAACGCGGTTCCGTAACTGGGGTCGAACTTCTCCACGGCGTTCAGCAGGCCAATCATGCCAACCTGTATCAGGTCGTCTTGAGGCTCCTGGGACCCCCTGAAGCGCGAGCAGACCCGTTTTACCAGCGGCACATAGTTGTCGAGCAACTGGTCACGGGCGGCCGTATCGCCCTTAGTCCGGTAGTCGCTGAGCAGCTGTTTAGTTTCGTCGGCGGTGGCCATGGGTCCCTCACTGTTTTTATATCTGGGGGGATCTATAAAGTGAGGCTAATTTTCAACGCCAGCGCTCTGGTGTATAACGAGGGAGACCCCGGCGTGGGCTGCGGGCCTGCCTGTTGTTTTCCCCCATGCCATCCCCCCGCACACGTACGTACGGCGCATGGGTGCAGGTACAGGTGTAATCTCCGTGTAGGCCCCGGAGGAGCAAGAGCCAGCTACGTTAAGACGGGACCGCGAGGGCGACAGAGGGCGAGCCGCAGGTCAAAATGGCGCGACTTCAGAGCGGCTTGTGGTCGAAGCTCGGGGAGGGAGAGGTGCCCCCGGAGGGGGGCCGGGCGGAGGAAGGCTAGTTGGACGCCTTGGCGGCGGCCAACTGCTTCATAATGCGCGACTTGCGTCGGCTCGCGTTCGCCTTGTGGATGACGCCCTTCTTGGCGGCCTTGTCCAGTGCGACGACCGCGCTGCGGACCTGGAGCTCGGCAAGTTCCATATCATCGCCTTCAATGGCCGCTCTCGCTGCGGTAATGGTGGACTTGGTCCGGGTGCGCAGAGGTGCGTGGCGGGCGGTTCGCCGTGTTTGGGCTCTGTGAGTCTTGGCGCTGGGCAACTGGGTTATCTCCTGTCGGTCAGCCGGGTATTACCGGCTGTTCCATGGACCTGGCCACGCCGATGACGCCTTTGACGCCCTCCAGCTTGGCGAAGAGTCTATTCAACTGGTCAATCCCTTTAATGTAGACCGTCATCGATATGACACTGCGGTCTTCCACCTCTCGGGTGACACAATAGGCAATGTTAACACGCTCGGCAGATACTAGAGCGGTGGCATCCTTAAGAAGCCCCACCCTGTCATACGCCTCAATCTGTAGGTTCACCGGGTACAGCGTCTGGGTCCGGCCCCAGCCCACCTCGATTAGCCGCTCCTGCACGCTCTCGGCTGCAATGTTCGGGCAGTCTCGCCGGTGCACGGTGACGCCCCTGCTGCGGGTGATGTACCCAATTATGTCGTTGCCGCGCAGGGGCTGGCAGCACCTTGCTATGCGGGTGAGCAGGTCGCCAACGCCAAGCACTTCAATGCCTGCGGCCGGGCCCGTCGGCGTCACCGGCAGTGGTTGCGACTCTTGTGGCGCGACCTCTTCGGTAGAAAGCTTAGTGGCCACCTGCGAGACACTCAACGAACCTACACCCAGTGAGTAATAAAGCTCGTCTACCGAGTCCATGCCCATCAACTTGGCGATGGCCGTCTCATCCAGGTCGATCGTGAGTCGCTTGATCTGCCGGGAATAGAGTTCCTTACCTCGTTGGACATTAATTCGGCGCTCTTGTTTGTTAAACCACTGGCGAATCTTCTGCCTGGCCGAATTGGTCTTTACGTACCCCAGGTTCGGGTTGAGCCAGTCCAGGCTCGGGCCCCGCACCGTCTTGGAAGTCACTATGTGAATAGTGTCGCCATTGCGCAGGCCGTACTGCAGCGGCACCAGCTTGCCGTTCACCTGGGCCCCCACGCAGCGGTTGCCGACATCGGTGTGAATGCGGTAGGCGTAGTCTAGGGGCG
>CAUZIR010000142.1:0-4992 GCA_963579815.1 Dehalococcoidia bacterium | reverse complement strand
CCTAACAATATTTGTCTTCATTGTCGTATCCAACTGGATGGGCATACTGCCCGGCTTTGGCACTATCGGCTGGATTGAAACGGCCGATGAGTTGGTCCACCACGCAGAAGTAGAGGCCGAGGAAGACCACGAAGAACTCGACCTGTCGACTATTGAGATGAACGTCTTCGATGGCGGAGGCAACGTCGGCATTCTCGGCTTCGGTTCGGTGAGTGACACCATTACCGTCGAGGAGTACGAAGAGCACGGCGTCGAAGACGGCAAGCAGGCTGGCGTACTGGTGCCCTACCTGCGCTCGGCCAACACCGACGTGAACACGACCCTGGCGATTGCGCTGGTGGCCATGTTCTTCGTCCACTTCTGGGCCTTCCGCACACTCGGCTTCTTCTCTCACGCGGGCAAGTACTTCAACATTCGGCAAGGGCCGATCTGGTTCTTCGTTGGCATCCTGGAGATGATCAGCGAGGTGGCCCGCATAATCAGTTTCACGTTCAGGCTTTTCGGCAACATCTTCGCGGGCGAAGTATTGCTGGTGGCCATGGCGTTCCTCATACCCCTGGTCGGCATCATCCCGTTCCTGGGTCTTGAGCTGTTCGTCGGCCTCATCCAAGCGTTCATATTCTCAATGCTCACTCTCGTGTTTGCGGCGGTCGCAGGGGCGTCGCACGATGAGCATTAACTCGAACCAATAGCAACCAAGCTTCACCGGCCCAAAGAGAGATCGGCGAAGCGCAAGTACAACGGAGGAATAGAGCAATGGAAGGCGATCTCAACGGAATTGGCGCCGGTCTGGCTATCGGCCTTGGGGCCATCGGCCCGGGCATCGGCATCGGTCTTCTCGCCGCAAAGGCGATGGAGTCCATCGGCCGCAACCCCGAGGCTGTAGGACCGATTCAGCAGAACATGATCCTGGCGATCGCGTTCGCAGAGGCCATCGCGATTTACGCGCTGGTCGTCGCGGTCATCATCAAGTTCGTGTAGTCACTGCTGAAGGCCGGGGCGACCCGGCCTTCAGCGCGATTGTTGAAGGAGCGTCATGGACGCACTAGGTATAAATCTCTCCGGGCTGATCACACAGGTTGTCAGCTTTCTCATACTCTTCATCGCCCTGTGGATGTTTCTGTACAAGCCCATTTCCAAGGGGATGAAGGACAGGTCGGCGCGTATTCGCGAGGGCCTTGAGGCCGCCGATAAGGCGCGCGAAGAGGCCGCTGGCGCAAGGGCCGATATGGAAGGCCAGATCGCCGCAGCGCGAGCCGAGGGCCAAGAGATGATCACCCAGGCCCGCGAAGTGGCAGACCGCTTCCGCAATGAGGAATTGGCCAAGGCGAGAGAAGAGATTAAGGCAGAGCGCGAGCGAGCCGCAGCCGACATCCAGCGAGAGCGGGACGCGGCGATTGAGGGCATCCGTAAGGAGTTCG
Organism: Dehalococcoidia bacterium; assembly: GCA_963579815.1. Taxonomy (GTDB): domain Bacteria; phylum Chloroflexota; class Dehalococcoidia; order Lucifugimonadales; family UBA2962; genus CAUZIR01. Next base: position 3,571 of record CAUZIR010000142.1, on the reverse strand, counting down.
CTGGCCTCGCTGTAGACGCCGCTGAAAAGATTGTCGAGCGTTCCGTAGACGGCTCCGCCCACAAGGACCTTATCGACAAGGTTCTGCAGGACAGCGCCTCATTGAACCGGGGCCGATAACCGTGTCCCTGTTACTTATTAAGGCAAGCAACTAATGGCCGCGCAGCAGTCCGCAAAAAGGTTCGCTCAGGCCGCCTTCCAGGTAGCGGAAGAGGCGAACCAATTCGACGAATGGCAGCGTGACCTGACCACCATTGCGGAGGCTTTCCAAAACGAGGATTTGGCGACGCTGCTCAACTCCCCGCATGTACCGGTAGCCAACAAGCTGCAGGTGCTCGAAGAGGTGTTCGGTGATGGGGTCAGCCACCTCGCCCGAAACCTGGCGGGCCTGCTCGCATCGCGAAGTGCGGTGTCGGTGGTGCCGGGGATTCGCGACCAGTTCGGAGCAATGCTCGATGCCCGTAAAGGCGTTGTCCGCGCCGATGTAACGACCGCTGTTGAACTTAACGACGAACAAACAACACGGCTGGCCAAGACGCTAAGCGAAGTGGTCGGCGCCGACGTGAGCGTGGAGTCGCATGTCGACCCCAAGGTGCTCGGCGGCATGATCGCCAGGGTAGGCGACAAGGTGATAGACGGCAGCGTGCGAACCAGGCTGCAAGAGATGAAAAGAGAAATAGCCCGATAGCGAAGCGGCTGACTAAGAGGGCGATGAGGCCCTGAGCCGAAGAGCAAACTAGAGCGAAGCGGAGAGCAACATGGCAGGCAAGGGACAGGACATCGCCTCGGTTATCAGGCGCCAGATCGAGGACTTCGGACGTGATCTGACGATGGTTGACGTCGGCACGGTTGTCGAGGTCGGCGACGGCGTCGCTCGCATCCACGGGCTGTCCGGGGTGAGCTACTCTGAACTGCTCGAGTTTGAGGGCGGAGTCACAGGCCTGGCCCTGAACCTGGAGGAGGATGGCGTGGGTGCCGTTATTCTCGGCGACCCCCGCAGCGTCAAAGAGGGTAGTGAGGTGCGCACAACCGACCGCATTGTTGAGGTGGCGGTAGGTGAGCAGCTAATCGGCCGGGTGGTCGATGCGCTCGGCCAGCCCATCGACGGCAAAGGCGCAACCGGCACTACCGAGACGATGCCCGCCGAGATCGTTGCCCCCGACGTTGCTTCACGTAAGTCGGTCGACAGCCCGGTGCAGACAGGCATTAAAGCCATCGACGGCATGATTCCCATCGGCCGGGGCCAGCGTGAATTGATTATCGGCGACCGCTCCACGGGCAAGTCGATGATCGCCATCGACACCATCATTAACCAGAAGGACGGCGACCTCGTTTGCGTGTACGTCGCCATTGGCCAGAAGGCGAGCAAGGTTGCCCAGACGCTGGGCATGCTGGAAGAGCATGGGGCGATGGAGCACACCATCATCGTGGCTGCCAATGCCGCCGACCCGGCCGCGATGCAGTACCTGGCACCCTACGCCGGTTGCGCCATGGCCGAGTACTTCATGAAGCAGGGCAAAGAGGCCCTTATCGTCTACGATGACCTTTCTAAGCACGCTTGGGCGTACAGGCAGATGTCGCTGCTTCTGAGGCGCCCTCCGGGTCGTGAGGCCTACCCCGGCGACGTGTTCTACCTGCACAGCCGACTGCTGGAACGGTCCGCCAAGCTCGACGATGCGCACGGAGGCGGATCGCTAACGGCGCTCCCCATTATCGAGACGCTCGCTGGCGACGTTTCTGCATACGTGCCCACAAATGTAATTTCCATTACAGACGGCCAGATTTACCTGGAGCCGGAACTGTTCAACTCGGGCATTCGCCCGGCGGTCAACGCCGGTCTTTCGGTGTCACGTGTTGGTGGTGCGGCCCAGACCAAGGCCATGCGATCGGTGGCTGGCGGCCTGCGCCTTGAGTTGGCCCAGTACCGCGAACTGGCGACGTTCGCACAGTTCGGCACCGAGGACCTCGACGCTGCCACAAAGGCGCAGTTGGGACGAGGCCAAAGGGCCGTGGAGATCCTTAAACAGGGCCAGAACAAGCCCCTGTCGCTGGGTGAACAGGTTTCGGTTATGTACGCCCTTTCCAAGGGCTACCTCGACGATGTGGCCATCGACAAGATCGGCGAAGCGGAGGCGGCCTTGCATGTCTACCTCGCTTCCAGCCACCCTGATATTGTGGCCGGCATTAACGAGACGCAGGCTGTAGGTGACGAGCTTGCTGAAAAGCTGGACAAGGCCCTGGCCGAGTTCAAAAAGACGGTCGCGTTCAGTTAAACAGGGAGTTAAGGCAAGCTAACTAATGGCATCTGTACGCCAATTAAAACGACGTGTAACCAGCGTCGACAACACGGCCAAGATAACCAAGGCCATGTCCATGATCGCGGCCTCGAAAATGCGGCGAGCGCAGGAAATGGCCCTGCAGACACGGCCGTACGCAGACAGGATGCTGGCGCTGCTGTCAGACCTCGCGGCGCAGCCCCAGGACGCCGATGACACCCACCCTCTGCTCGTTACGCGAGAACAGCACCGGGCTCAGGTCATCGTCATCACGCCGGACCGGGGTCTTACCGGCGGCTTGAACACGGCGATAAATCGCAATGCCGCACAGCACGTTTTGGACCTGGGCATGGAGACGGACGTCGTTGCGGTGGGCAAGAAGGCCCGCGACTTTTTCGCCAGGACGGGCAATCTCAAGGCCTCCTTTACCGATATGGGAGACCGACCCACAGTTGCCGACGCTGGCCCTGTCGCCCACATCGTCATGGACGACTACAGCAGTGAACGGGTGGACGCGGTGTACCTCGTCTACGCGCAATTCGTGAACACCACAGTGCAGCGCCCGACGGTACTGCCGCTTTTGCCCGTCGTCCCGGCGGAACTGGATGCCAAAGACACGGTGGGGTACATCTTCGAGCCCAGCGCCCAGCAGGTGCTTTCGGATCTGTTGCCCCGGTATATAGAGATGCAGATTTATCACGCACTTTTGGAGTCGCTGGCCAGCGAGCACAGCGCACGCATGGTGGCGATGAGGGGTGCGACCGATAACGCGATAGAAATGAAAGACGACCTGACCCTGGAAATGAACAAGATCAGGCAAGAGTCAATTACCGCCGATCTGCTCGACATAGTGGGCGGCGCGGCGGCGGTCCAGGCGTAGAGCCTCGACTCAGTAGACAACGCCGGTTCAAGACAGGGCCGGTTTAGGAGAAAGCAATGGCTAACGGTAAGGTGACCCAGGTGATCGGCACCGTCGTGGACGTGGAGTTCCCGCACGACGACATGCCGACCATATACAACGCCCTGGAGACGACGCTGGCGGACAAGCGGCTCGTACTCGAGGTTGAGCAGCATGTGGGGAACAATTGGGTGCGCTGCCTGGCGCTTGGACCCACAGAGGGACTGAAGCGCGGTGCCGATGTGTCTGACACGGGCCAGCCGATCTCGGTCCCGGTGGGCGAAGAGACGCTCGGTCGCCTGTTCAACACGCTAGGGGAACCGCTTGACGGACTCGACCCGGTCGTGGGAACAGACAACTGGCCCATTCACCGGCCGCCCCCCGCTTTCGATGAGCAA
>CAUZIR010000141.1:0-5010 GCA_963579815.1 Dehalococcoidia bacterium | reverse complement strand
CGAAGTCTGCCTCAGTTACGTCGAAGAACGGCTTATCGACGGTCGCGACGGCGTTATTTACCATCACGTCGATTCGTCCGTGCTTCGCGAGAAACTCGTCGAACATCGCACCGACCTGGTCGCTCTTGCCAATGTCAGCGGTGTGCCATGAGGCCTCACGGCCTTGGGCCTCGATGCCGCGCAGAACCTGCTCCGCCGAATCGTCCCTGTGTAGGTCATTAATACCCACGTCGGCGCCCTGGCGCGCCATCGCCAGCGCTATCCCTGCGCCTATTCCCCGGCGGGCACCTGTAATCAACACTTTCTTGCCGTTTAGCATGGTGCGTTCTCCAAGAGTGTTTTACCCCGTTTATGCCGCTGCACCGGGGGCGAGGCCTATGCTACACTCGCCAATGCCTGGGTTCCATCTGGCGGCAATGCCGGGCTTCCATGCTCCGCTTCCTTTCGGAGCCGGTATTTAGCTTCATTCAGGCAGGTTTCCCACATGTCCTCAGACCGACTAAATTACGCACCGGTCAAAGGTGCGCCCAAGCTCTTTACTACCGAGTTCAACGACTACCTCGTTGCCCTGACCGACCGTCTGGGCGGCCGGGTTTACGAACTGCGCGCTCGGCGTGACGAAGTACTCCGTGCAGCGCTGGACGGCAACCAGCCGTCGGCCCTCCCCCCGTCGGAGGCGACCACCGGCGACTGGAAAGTCGACGCCGTGCCTGACGAACTGCGAAAGCCGGGCATCGAAATTTCCGGGCCTTCGTCGCTGGCTCCCATGCTCATCAACGCGCTCAACCCGGGCCGAGAAGGCATCCGGGCCGAGGGCGACCTCGACGACGACGAGGACTCCGGCGGGCACCAGTTGAGCGACACCGTCAACTCGGCGCTCAACAGGCTCGGAGCGGTCGAGCGCACGCTGCGCCACGTCAACGAGAAAACGGGCAAGGAATACAGCCTCAAGGACGGGGATCTGCCATTTTTCATGCACCGCGAGCGCGGCCTGCACCTGGACGAGCCCGAGGTCACGGTCGACGGCAAGGCCATCCCCGCGGCCATTCTGGGCATGGCACTGACGCTGTTCCACGCCGGGCAGGCCCAAATAGCGAGAGGCCAGGGAGTCTACTTCTACCTGCCCAAAATGGAGTCGGCCGAGGAAGCCGCCTGGTACCGGGACCTGTTCGATGCAACTCGCGAGTTGTTGGGCATCCCAGAAGGTTCCGTCAAGGCCATCGCGCTGGTCGAATCTCTGCCGTTCGTCTTCCAGATGGAAGAAGCGCTGTTCGCGCTCGGCCCCTATGCGGCCGGTCTAAACGCCGCCCGGTGGGACCTGAAAGCGTCCATATTCGAGTACGTCATGGCCGACCCCAACTCGGTGTGGCCCGATCGGTTCGGCGTCGACATTAAAACGACCGAGTTCATCGGCACCATCTTCAGGCGCCTGGTCGCTATCTGCCTCAAGCACGACGCCGTTGCCATCGGCGGCATGGCCACTCCCCTTCCCTCGCGAGACCCCGAGGTCAACGAGGCGGCTGGCCAATCGATCCGAGCCGACAAAGAGTGGGAGGCGCGACAGGGCTTCCTGCGCGGGTGGGTCGCACATATCTTCCACATGAAGGCCGCGGCCGACCCGTTCAAAGAGTGGTACGCGACCGGCTGGGAGCCGACGCCCGAGATGCGGGATCCTGACAACTACCCGGCCGCCATCGCCGTGCCAGAAGGCCCTGTGACAGTAGACGGCACGCGCCGCAACGCCCGCATGCTCGTCGAGTACGTCGAGGGCTGGCTGGCCGGGCGCGGGGCAAAAGGAATCGACAGCCTAGAGGGTAGGCCTGGCGTGCATCCGGCGCTAATGGAAGACCTGGCCACGGGCCGCATGTCCACCGCGCAGATCGCCCAGCGCATAATCCACGCCGTTGTCGACTCTGAGACCGGCGACAAGCACGACTTCGCGCTGGTGAAGGGCCTGTTGAACGAGCAGCTTGAAGACATCCTGCGGTTGCGCAAAGGGGCCGACGCGCTGGACGAGGCTACCGAGCAGCGATACCGCGACGCCGTCAGAGTCTCCATGCGCTGGATAAAGAACTATACGGAACTGAACTTCAGAAGCCTCGGCACCTACACCCGCAAAGACCTCGCCGGGGTAGCGGCAGCACCGGACGCTTTCTAATGCGATTGGCAGCAAACCTTTCCATGCTCTTCGGGGAGGTCGACTTCCTCGACCGCTTCAAGGCGGCTGCGGACGCCGGGTTCACGGCGGTCGAATACCTGCTGCCTTATGGCTATACGACTGACGAACTGGCCGAACGCCTGGAGGCCAACGGTCTGACGCAGGCCCTGTTCAACATGCCGGTCGGCGACTGGAACGCTGGCGAACGTGGCCTCGCCTGCCTGCCCGACCGCGTCAGCGAGTTTCGCGAAAGCGTCGGACGTGCCGCTGAGTACGCCAAAGCGCTGGGTTGCGGCCGGGTGAACGCTCTCGCCGGGCTCATACCGGACGGCGCGGACCTGGGCGAGCTCAACGCGACCTTCGTGGACAACCTCGCCTATGCCGCCAAAGAGTTGGCGAAAGACAATATCCACGCAATAACCGAGCCCATTAACGACAAGGTAGACATTCCGGGGTTCTTCCTCACGTCGACCGCTCAGGCGCGCCGAGCTATCGAGGCTGCGGGCTCGGACAACCTGTTTATCCAGTACGACATCTACCACATGCAGATCATGGAGGGAGACCTCATCCGTACTGTCGAGGCCAACCTCGACCTCATCGACCACATCCAGCTCGCCGACCACCCCGGCAGGCACGAGCCAGGCACCGGCGAGATCAACTACGGCTTCTTGCTCCCGCAACTCGACGCCATCGGTTACAAGGGCTACGTCGGTTGCGAGTACAAACCCCTTGCCGGTACGGCCGAGGGGTTGGGCTGGGCGAAGGAGTACCTCAGTTGACCGACACTCCGGAATTGAACGGCTCACCCGACGACCTGCCCGACGAGCTACTAGAGCGCATCCAGGACAAAGTCCTGTGGCTGGCGGTCAACATCGTCCACCACGCCAACAACATCCGGCCTTCCAAAGACGGCCTGAAGGTTGGCGGGCACCAGGCCTCCAGTGCATCGCTCGCTACAGTCATGACCGCGCTCTACTTCGACTTCATGCGGGCCGGTGACCGGGTGTCGGTCAAGCCGCACGCCTCACCGGTGTTCCACGCCATCCAGTACCTGCTGGGCAATCTCGACCGCGAATATCTCAGCACGTTACGGGAATTCCACGGCTTACAGTCGTACCCCAGCCGCACCAAGGACCCTGACGGTGTCGATTTTTCAACTGGATCAGTTGGCCTGGGAGCGGTCGCGCCCAACTTCGCGTCTCTCGTCGACCGTTATACCCGCACGCATTCCGACCTGAAGGGCTGGGGCCGAGACGCGTCCGGTCCGGGCAGATACATAAGCCTGGTCGGAGACGCCGAACTGGACGAGGGTTCCGTATGGGAGGCCATCGCCGAGCCTGTAATGGCGGGCCTGGACAACGTCATCTGGGTCATCGACCTGAACCGCCAGAGCCTGGACAGAATCATCCCCGGCATTCGAGTCGGTGCCTGGGGCAACATGTTCGCGGCCAACGGCTGGACAGTAATAAACGCCAAGTACGGGACGAGCTTGGAAGCCGCCTTCGACATGCCCAAGGGTGAGTTGCTACGCGACTCCATAGACGGCATGTCCAACGAGCTGTACCAGCGCCTGCTACGGGTGCCGCCGGACGAGCTACGCGACTGGCTGCCACGCACCAGTCGCCATGCCGACGACCTGCGCAAGTTCATCGACCAGTGGGACGACTCCGAATTGCAGTCCCTCGTCCGTAATCTTGGTGGGCACGACTTCTCCAAACTGCGAGAGGCGTTGGCCAACGCCGACTCGGCACCCGGTCCGGCCGTCGTGTTCGCCTACACCCTCAAGGGTTGGAAGCTCCCTTCGGTGGGTGACCCGCAGAACCACTCGGTCATCCTCAACTCCGGCCAGATGACCCAGCTCAGGGAAGAACTTGCCATAGGCAACGACGAGTGGCCCGTCATCACGCCGGGCACCCCCGAGGCAGCCTTGCGCGAGCAGACCGTTGAAAACCTGACCCAGGCCTCCGGGACTGGTGCTCCGGTGCTCCCGGCAGTCCCCACCGGGTTCGGCCGCAGTTACAGCGGCTCCATGTCGTCCCAGCAGATATTCGGTCTGGTTCTAACAGACATTTCACGAGGGGTAGAGGGCATAACCGACCGGGTGGTCACCGTCAGCCCGGACGTTGCTAGCTCTACCAATCTGGGCGGCTGGATAAACAAAGTTGGTGTGTGGGCAGAACGCGACACCGGCCCCCTGCCCGAAGACGTGCAGCGAGCCCTGCGCTGGGAAGAGACCCCGCACGGCCAGCACATCGAACTCGGCATATCCGAGAACAACCTGTTCATGATGCTGGGCCAGCTTGGCCTTTCGCACGAGATGATGGGCGAGACCCTGTTCCCCATCGGCACGCTGTACGACCCGTTCATTCGCCGCGGCCTCGACGCCCTGTTCTACAGCGTCTACGCGGGCGGACGATTCATCTTCGTCGGCACGCCATCGGGCATCACTTTGGGCCCGGAGGGCGGCGCGCACCAGTCGGTGAACACCCCAGCCATTGGCATCGGACTGCCAGAGGTTGCCTACTACGAACCCTGCTTTGGGGTCGAGGTGGAGTGGATCCTCATGCACGCGATGGAGCAGATCAGGCTCCGGACCGAATCTACTTACCTGAGGTTGACCACCATGAAGGTCGACCAGGGCCTGCTGACGCTGCCCAGCGACCCGGAGAGCGTTGAGAAGCTGCGCCGGGGCGTCATTAACGGTGCCTATAGGCTTATCGACCGCTCCGGGCAGGCCGGTTACAACCCGTCCGAGAACGTCGTGCACGTGTTTGCCTGCGGGGCCGTGCTGCCCGAGGCGATCCGTGCCAGCGAGAGCCTCTTGCGAGAGGGCGTGCACGCCAACGTCATCA
>CAUZIR010000140.1:0-5029 GCA_963579815.1 Dehalococcoidia bacterium | reverse complement strand
GCGTTCGTACCGACGTGGTGAACTAGCGACCGTTCGCACCCACTTCCGCATCACCGCGACGGGCGCCGCGAAGAACGGTGCTCAACGCATAGTTGCCCTCGTGGCAGGCGTACTCGAAGATCTCCTCTTCGCTCCGATTCCAGGGGTACTCGCCGGTCCACGCCTGCTCCCACGTCGAGGGGTCTTCGACCGTGAAGCGGTAGAGAATCGTCCCGTCTTCGGTGAGGGTAAAGCGCTCGGTCGTCTTCAGGCCCTCGCCTGAGCCGCGGAAACGAGTCTTGTCGGTGAAGTTCGTGGTCTCGACCACCAGCGTATCGCCGTCCCAACGACCAATCGAATTACCCATCCACTGCGTGACCTGCGGCGGCAGGTGTTCGCTATCAATGCGAATCATGCGCGTGTCGTGGACCATCTCGTTGTAGATCAACACCCAGCCTGGCGACTGCACGATGAACTTGAGGTTGTTGTAGAAGTAGTTGGGTAGCGTCGGTGGCCCTGACGTCGATCCGAAGCCCAGGATGCACCGCTCGGCCAGCGGCCGTCGGTCGGCCGCATCGTACTGACTGCTCGACCCGCCGACAGCGCTTTCGCCGGCGTCTGGCGCAGCGCGGGTCGCCAGCAGGGCCGCCATGCGCTGTCGCGCCTCCGGTGTCATCGGCGGCACCCGGCCATTCTCAGGGTCCACGACGAGAGAGGTCCGTGCTTGCCCGTCTATGGTTACGGGACGTTCGCCCGGACTGAGCCAGAAGAGGTTGTAACCGCCCACGGTGCCCCCGCCCAGCCGGAACAGACCTTCAAGATAGGAGTTGGTCGGCGACGTGTCGCCACCAACCGGGGGCGCGTCCCGATCGGCCTCGAGGGGCGCGAGATCTCGCACGTTGCGCTGCTCCTCGTATTGCACCATCGTGGCCACTTCCTCTTCTGTGAGGTGCGGCCGGCCGTCAAATTCGGCGGGCCGCTCGACCGGCGTCATCGTCGCCACGTCATAGACGCCCGTCAGGTCGGGGTGCCCATCCGCGGTCCTCGGGATAGCCGACGGCGTCTCCCGAGTCTGGGCCGACACCGTCCCGGCGTCGAGCCAGACGCCCGGAGCTACGAACACGAGAAGAACGACGAGTGACAAAAACCGATTCGGCATATGCAGGACCTCCGGCGTTAGTGTAGACGATGTCATCTGGCCGATCTGGCGCGGGAGTCCGTACAAATCGACGACTTCTTCCGCCGCTTGGTCCGGGGTGACGGTTCGTCCAGAATGCTCTAATGGCTCGAGCGAAATTGGGATGAGGCCGGCGTATTGGCGGAGCGCCAGATGGCAGCGACCTGTGTGGGTCGTTCTCGGCGTCTTCGCCCTGGGCGGGGCCGCGCTGGACGTCCAAAATACGATGCAGGTCGGCTTCGCCGACCTACGGAGCCGGGTCGTCGGTGCGCGTCGTATGGTCGCCGACGAACCGATTTACAGCTACAAGTGGCGGCCGGACGACTCGCCCACGTATGCGGACCCGGCTGACGACCCCGCTTGCCGTACAGACGCGCCTCGACGCCTCCGACCGTGCTCGCGATACTTGCCGTGGGAGCCGGGTTGCCTTACGGGGTACATCAGGGCATCTGGTTGCTCATTCAGTGGGGGAGCTTCTGGACCCTGTTGTGGTGTCTCGCCGAGACGCTGCCCAGCTCACATCGTCTCGTGTGGTGGGGCTTGGCAGTGGGCCTCTTTGGACTCGGCGATGCCTGGCGGATCCACGTCGAGCGCGGCCAGATTCATGTCCTCTATGCGGCGCTCGTCGGGGCCATGACGTTGAGTCTCATCGGCGATATCCGGGATCGGCGTGGCCTCCTTTCCGGGTGTCTCCTCGGCGCGGAAGCGGCCTTTCGGCCGACACGGGTGTGCGTGGTCCTGCCGTTCGCCCTCGCAGGTCAGCGACGCGTGATGGCAGGCGCCGCCGTGGGCGTCGCGACGGCATGGCTGGCCCTCAGAATCGCGCCTGATGCCCCCCCCTATGATGATATCTCAGGATGATTCTCCGTGAAAAGCAGCGAGATATACCTCCGGGGGGAGGGGGGGACGTCTGGTGGATGGGAACCTGCGGCCTGTCGTAATGGCTGTTGGTCGGGGCGTGCCGAATAGATCTACACGTGGCGACAAGGCAGCAGCTATCCCCGGGGACGGCAGTCCTGTAGATGAAGACTAGGCGCCCTCCGGCACATCGGTTGTTTTTCGCGTCAGAGAATCAGCATCTGGCGACTCCGGGCATATCCATCCCACGCCTGTGTTGTTCACTGACTCCGTCACGGCCGTTGACCCCTGCGTGAAAAGTTAAACAGGTTTCCGAGCCTGCTGCTGTCGACCTTGAAAAGTTCGGTGGGCTTGCACTGCTGACACGTCACGGTCGTGAACCGTCGACCCTGCACGTCGAACACCTTGCTCTAGAAGTCGCCCGCGGCGCGAATCTCACCGGTGTCGTAGTGCCGGTGGTCGCAGCGCAGTCGCTTGTAGCACGTGGACATCTCATGGGGCATTCTCGTCCTCCTCATCCAACTACGCGGCGGCCGTCCGGGCTATTCGTATGCGGGAGACCGTTGCGGACTTCCGAGGGCGCACCTAGGCGGCTCCGGGCGTGGAGGGCGGTTTGATGTTCAGCGTGCTGCTTGGAGGGGGGACCCGCTTGGCCGCTGGCCTGCCACCCCACCCTATTACCTAGGGCGGGGGCGTGGCATGGCACAAGAGAGGATCGAGATGATTTCGACCGGTGGCGTGCCTGACGGGCGTGGCCGACCATAGCCACGACCAAATGGTCGCATTGGAGACGCACTCATGCGTCTGGGGTGGGGCAGGACCGTTTGCGCGGGTTCGGTTCTCGAACGCGACGCATCGGTCGTGACGCCGGCGGTTCAGCTGGGTGTCGGCGGCTTGCCAGACCTAGCCCATGCCCCCTCACCGAGCAGGGGGGGACGTCGCAATGGCCGAGGCGGGGGGCCAGCTCTCACGGGCATGACTGCGTTCGGGACAAAGGGCTCAGACGGTTCTCTTTTTTACCTGTTTATCCCGCTTCTTGTTCTTCTTGTCTGCGTCCTTGGCAGCTTTTTGCTTCTGGCCCTTGTTCTTGTCCTTCTGACCACCTTTATCTCCCATGGCATGTCTCCCTTATTGCAGTGCGCGCACGAGCTGGATTGCCCGGCGGCGGACGGTTTTAAATGAGGACGGGCCCATTCTACGCCCAGCGGGGGCAGCAGGTGCATGGAATTGCCCCTGAGAGGCGCACAGACCCGTAATCAGCGGCTCGTGCGGGAGGGGCGGCAGCAGAACGGCTGGTCCGACTGGTGCAGGACGCGCTGTTGGAGGCTGCGGGGGAACCGACCTGCACAAGCACTTGGATGGGGACCTCCCAACGGCACGACCATCGTCACGAATGCGGGCCCCGTCTGGATGAACGGATGGTGCCGTTGCGCGAGATTCAGTGCCTGCTGGGCCACGCAAGTATCGTGACCACGTAGCGGTATCTCAACGTCACGTTGGGGGTCCTGACTGAGTCCATGAAAGTCCTGGAAACAGGCACGGGATGATCTTCCGGTCATCCAATCCTACCTGCAGCTGGACGACCGGTGCGCGGAACAGGTGCCACAGGCCCGGTTCTATTGGTCTAAAATGGTGCCGAGGGGCAGAGTCGAACTGCCGACACCACGATTTTCAGTCGTGTGCTCTACCAACTGAGCTACCTCGGCACGCCGGGACGCAGCGCGAACGGAAGGGCCGTCACCGCGTGACGGCAAAGCACGATACCGCACGGCACCCGGTCGGTGCAACTGAGGGGCGGTTTCAGCATGGTTATCGTGGCCCGGTCGATGGCGGATGCCGTCGAAAACGCATCAACACGCGCCAGGGGACGATGAGCGACTCGCGGAACACGCGCGCCGTGAGTTTTGACGCCCCGTGCCGCCGACCGACGAAGTGCACCGGCACTTCACCAATCGAGCAGCCGGCCTGGGCCGCCTCGCACAGCGTTTCGACCAAGAAGGCGAAGCCCTCGGCCCCCACTCGTTCCCAGCGGACCTGCCGCACGGCCGAGCGACGCCAACAGCGGTAGCCGCTGGTGCAATCCTTGGCCCGCAGGCCGGTGACGGTTCGGACATACGTGTTGGCACCCACGCTCAGCGCCGCCCGGTAGCCGGGCCAGTTCTCTAGGCCGGCGCCTTCGGCGTAGCGCGAGCCGATGACGACGTCAAACTGCGTCGTGGCCGCGATCATCGCCGGCAGGTAATGGGGGTCATGTGATAGGTCGGCGTCCATCTGGCAGACAACATCGACATCAGTCTCGGCGGCCTTTGGGAACGCCTCGGCGTAGGAGAGTCCCAGCCCACGTTTACCGGTGCGGTGCAGCACCTCGATGCGCCCTGGATACTGGGCGGCCAGTTCCTCCGCGACAGCGCCGGTGCCGTCAGCGGATCGGTCGTCGATGATCAACAGTCGAATGCCCTCGTGCTCGAGGATGCGTGGCACCAGCAGCGGGAGGTTCTCGGCCTCGTTCAGCGTTGGCAGAATGACGAGGGCGGTGGGGGCGCTGGCCGGCGCGACGGTCGTCATCACAGAAACCGGTGCCACGTGAAGAAGAGTACCGCGGCCAGTCCTTGCACGACCGCGAAGCCGCAAACGAGGGTTTGTCGTTGGCGGTCAGCGAGGACAGCGGCCAGATACATGAACATGGGAAACAGCAGACTCGTCACACGTCCCATCGACAGAAAGCCGCCGAATAGCAGCGGCGGGCCGACGTTGAGCAGCATGAACAGGCCGTATTCTGGACCGAAACGTCTGGTGACCGGCCAAATCAATGCGCACGCGAGGATGGCGCCCAGCGCGTTCAGCGCTTCGATTGGTTGCGCCGAGGTGTACTCGACGACGCCGCGCTGCGTGATTGATTCTAGCGGAGTCATGAGGGTGGGGAACCCGGTATACGACCGGCCCCAGGCGGTGTGAGCCTCCCGCCAGGCGATTGGATCGCCGGTCAGCGTGTAGATAAAACCGGAATACAACAGC
>CAUZIR010000139.1:0-5048 GCA_963579815.1 Dehalococcoidia bacterium | reverse complement strand
CACCGGGGCGCAGAACGCTCCGGCCTCAGCAGACACCGGCCAGAGGGGCTCAGACTCCGACATTATTGTCGAGGTCGAGCACCTCAAGCAGTACTTCCCAATTACCGCTGGCGTGTTCGCCCGCCGGGTCGGGGACGTTAAGGCGGTAGATGACGTGAGCTTCTCCATTCGCCGGGGTGAGACCCTTGGCCTGGTCGGGGAGTCGGGCTGCGGCAAGTCAACAACCGGACGCTCTATTTTGCAGCTTAATAAGCCCACCGAGGGTGCCATAAAGTTCAACGGCGAAAACATAGCCGGTTGGAATACGGCGAAGATGAGGCCGCTGCGCAAGGAAATGCAGCTCATTTTCCAGGACCCTTACAGTTCACTCAACCCACGAATGACCTGCGGCAGCATCATCGGCGAGCCGCTCATCGTCCACAGCCTGTCCGAAACCAAGAATGAGTACCGTGAGCGAGTCGATAACCTGCTCGAGGTGGTGGGGCTGAACCCGTTCATGGCCGACCGCTACCCGCACGAGTTCAGTGGGGGCCAGCGCCAGCGCATCGGTATTGCCCGGGCCCTAGCCGTCAGCCCCAGCTTCATTGTCTGTGACGAGCCGGTGTCGGCGCTGGACGTTTCGATTCAGGCTCAGGTCATTAACCTGCTGGAGGACCTGCAGGAACAGTTCGACCTGACGTACCTGTTTATCGCCCACGACCTGTCTGTGGTCAGGCACATCTCGGATCGTATCGCAGTGATGTACCTGGGACATATCGTGGAGGTTGCGGACCGCAACGAGCTTTACATCAACCCGATGCACCCCTACACGCAGGCGCTACTGTCGGCTATTCCGATTCCGGACCCGGTGATTGAGGCGACGCGTGAGAGGATTATCCTCGAGGGTGACGTGCCTAGCCCGTCGAACCCGCCCGTTGGCTGCGTGTTTCACACCCGCTGCCCCGTTGCAATTGAAGATTGCCAGGCGGGTATACCGGAGTTGCAGGAGGTTTCGCCCGACCACTGGGTGGCGTGCATCCGGGCGGACGGGTACAAGAACTGAGCGAGAAACTCTAGGCGAAAGCTAATAGCGAAGGGCCCGGCAAACGCCGGGCCCTTTTTTTGTGCTTGCTAGACTGCGGCTCTGCGTACGGTCAGCCCGGATGGCTCGGTAGCAACGCTCGCGGAGCTTGCTTCGCGTCGCTCGGCGGGCAAGGCCTAGATTCTAATCGTCTTCCGCCACCCGCAGTTCAGGCACATGGGTCCGTCGAGCATAGGCGCCTCGTAGTCGACGATTGCTCCGTTGCAGCGGGGGCATGCCTTGCTGAATATCACGATCGGTCCCTCCCTCAAGCGGTTGTCCTTCGGCCCTCTGAGGGCCTCTGGGACTTTTTGGACCGATACGGTCTAGTTTGAAACCCCACAGGAGGGGAAAGGCTAAAAGGCCGTGCCGTCCATCTGGATGCGCA
This sequence comes from Dehalococcoidia bacterium, assembly GCA_963579815.1. Lineage (GTDB taxonomy): Bacteria > Chloroflexota > Dehalococcoidia > Lucifugimonadales > UBA2962 > CAUZIR01. The sequence continues at coordinate 3,600 of CAUZIR010000139.1, read as the reverse complement.
GGTACTCTTGAAACTTGGCCTCCAGCTCGGTTTTCTCCAGGAATACGCCCCTGCGAGCGGTGGTCGTGGTGGTGGAGGATGTCTGCTCGACGCCTCGTTGGATCATGCAGTAGTGCACGGCCTGGGTGACTACCGCGACCCCCAGCGGGTTCAGGTTCTCGTCTATAGCGCGAGCGATTTGCTGGGTCATGCGCTCTTGCACCTGCAGGCGCTTGGCGTATACGTCCACGACTCTGGATAACTTGGATAGGCCGGTTATAACGCGTTTGCTCGGGTCGGGTATGTAGGCAATGTGGACCCTGCCTCTGAAAGGGGCCAGGTGATGCTCGCAGGTCGAGGCGAATGTAATGTTGTCGACTATTATCATGTCGTCTGAACCGGCGGGGTAGTCGTCCTCGTCCAGCTGGAAGAGGACGCTGAGGTGCTGCTCGGCGTCCTGCTCGGCACCTTTGGTGTAGTCGAGCAGCGCTTTGGCCCACCGTTCTGGGGTCTTTGTCAGGCCTTCACGCGATGGGTCTTCGCCGAGTAGTTCCAACACTTGCCTTAAAAGCGGCTTGAGCGCCTGGACCCGGTGGCTGTTGTCCTGTTCTCCATGTCGTGAGTCCCGCATGTTCACGCTACCTCTCTTCCCGGTTTGCTCTGTCGTCCCCTCTTTTGGTCTTGGCCCCTATCCCGGCCCGAGCCCTGATGCGGGAGGGCGTACTCGGCGTTGTCGAGGATCCCGGCCTGGTCGAACGCCTCTAGCCGCTCTCTGCACTTGTTGCAGGCCCCACAGTGGACACCGGCTTGTGGGGACATGCAGGTGAGGGTCAGCCCCAGGGGCAGTTCCGAATAACGGCTCACCAGCTCGGCTTTGCCCATGCCCCTGAACGGGGTTTCTACTTGCAAGGGGTGACTCAAGGCACCGGACAGCAACCGGGCGTAGTCCCCGAAGAATTCGGACGTGGCGTCGGCAAACGGGTTGCAGTCCAAGGTGCCCATCGCGATTGTGTTGACGCCGTGTGTGCTGCACCAGACCGCCGCCAGGCCGATTAGCATGACGTTGCGGCCCGGCAGATATACGGCTTCGTCGGGCTCGTCGTATCCAGGCACCTGGCCGTTCAGGCTCCAGTGGTCGCCGTAGAGGGTCTCGCCGCCGACGGACAGTTCGATTACCGGCTCGAGTCGGACGCCCCGGTTCACCATTTCGTTGACGAACTTATTCAGAGCCAGCAGTTCTTGTTGCTCCCACGGCAGACCGGCCCGGACGTATATGGGGTGCACCGCTCCCCGCTCTGCCATAAGTGCCAGGAGTGCACCGCTGTCCAGGCCGCCGCTCACCAGCGCGGCTGACGCGCTCACCTGGCGCTCTGATCTGCGGGCCCGTATGTTGCGTAGCTGGAGGGCGTTTCCCACAGGCGTACCTGCGTGACGTTCAGGCCACTGTCTCGTGCGACGTTGAATACGGCTTTGGCGATGTTCTCCGCCGTCGGGTTGTCGGCCATTACGTAGAGCGGCTCTCCGGCCGCTTTTAACGTCTCGAGCAGCGGGTCACGCTCGCATAGGATCATGCGGTGATCTAGCTCCGAGTCTATCCACCCTTTGACCACGTCTCGCACTTCGCCGAAGTCCACTACCATTCCCAGGTCGTCCAGGGAGTCGGACTCTACGTCTACTTCCAGTCGCCCGTTGTGGCCGTGCAGGTACCGGCACTTACCGTCGTAGTCCACGAGCCGATGCCCGTAGCAAAAGTCGATGGTCTTGGTGACTCTGTGCATGCTCATTTTCCCGGCCCGGCGAGATGGCGACCGGCGTCCACCCTGATGGTTTCACCGGTTATGGTCTCGCTCTTTAGCAGGGTCGTGACCATCTCGGCGATCTCGGCCGCCGCCGACTCCCGTGCCAATGGGGCGTGGGCCACCACGTCACGCTCCCAGGACGCCGGGTCGATGTCCGGGGGGCGCATGGTCGGGCCGGGGGCGATTGCGTTTACAAGAATGCCGCTGGGGGCCAGCTCTACAGCGAAAGCCCGGGTCATGAAGTCTATTGCGGCCTTGGCGGTCATGTAAGGCAGATAGTCCTTGTACGGGGCGTGCAGGGCCGCCCAGTCCGCGAAGAACACTATGTGGCCCCGCGTCGGGCCGGCGTTTTTTATCATCGACCGTCCTGCGTGTACGCCCAGAAGGTAACTCCCCCTGGCGTCTCCCATGGACCGCTCCCAGGCGGCCGTGTCGAGGTCGGCGAACGGTGTACGCGGAAACCCTGCGGCCAGGTTGACGGCAAAGCGCAGGCCGCCCAGGTCGTTGACCGCCGTTCCGATGGCGCGCTCCACGTCGGCCTCTTTGGACAGGTCGGCCTGGATGAGCGTGACTTTGTCGGTGCGTTCGGCCAGGTCTTTTTGTAGCGCCTGCGCTTCGGTTTTGGAGCTGCGGTAGACGATTGCGATGTTCGCCCCTTCGTCTGCGATGCGACGCGCCACCAGGGCGCCGACCCTTTTCGCACCTACGATTACGGCCCCCTGGCCCCGAAGGTCAAGCATGGGAATTCCTCGTGGAACAGGTAGGTTCCGGCTACAAAAACCGGGGCTCCTGTCGACTCAAATTCAGGCGATTACGGCCTCGATTCTAACATGCTGTGTTCCCTCCGAGGCGCCCGTTTCGGAGTCAGCACCGGGGCCCCCGCACCGCCGATAAGGGAGCCGTCATAAGCCTGTGACCCGTCTGGTAATATCCGAGTCCCCCGAGGGCCTTTCACGCTATGACTCAACACGACCCCAACTGGTACACGTCTTTCTTTGGGCAGGATTATCTGAAGGTGTACGGGCACCTGTTTGCCCGCGACTCTTCGGAGGCCGAAGCGCAGTTTGTTCGCCAGGCCCTCGGTTTGAGGCCGGGCGAAAAGGTGCTGGACCTTTGCTGCGGTCAGGGCCGACATGCCGTTCCGCTGGCCCGTGAAGGGCTCGCAGTGACGGGCCTGGATATGACTGGGAGCTATCTCGAACTGGCAAGAACTGCCGCGCACAGGGCCGGTGTGGAGTTGAATCTCGTGCAGGGCGACATGCGCGAGCTTGGCTTCGAGGGCGAGTTTGACGCCGTTATAAACATGTTCACGGCCTTCGGCTATTTCGACGATGAAGCAGACGACCAGCGCGTGCTGGACGGGGCGGCGCGTGCGCTGAAAGCAGGGGGACAGATTCTGCTGGACTTGCTAAACAGGGACTGGGTGGCCGCGAACTATGTACGCAGCGAACGGAGAAGCGGCCCCGATGGCACGGTGTTCGTCGAGAACCGCGAGTTCGACTCGGTGTCCGGCCGAAACCACGTAGAGTTCACCATCATCGACCCGGACGGTGCCGAGAGGACGACCGGTCACCACATACGCCTGTACGTAGCTACGGAGATTGCGCGGATGCTCGCCGGAGCGGGACTTACGGTGCAGCGTATCTACGGTGGCTACGAGGGGGAGCCGCTGTCGGTGGAGTCCCGCAGGATGATCGTGGTGGCGACGAAGCCGTAGGTGCCGTGGGTGATGGAGCCGTGCTAGCACCATGCCAACTCAAGCGGCAGCCTATTAGTATTCGCAGTTAAGTAACAGTCAAAGTTTTAGGTGAGTCGCGAATCT
>CAUZIR010000138.1:0-5066 GCA_963579815.1 Dehalococcoidia bacterium | reverse complement strand
TTAAGCAGGCGCTGGCACACCGCACCGTCGGGCGAGCGCTCCTGGCTCTCGGCCCGGCGGGCTTGCATTCGGTCGCTGGCGGCATCCGGTCGCTCGCCGGCTGACCCGGGAAGCCCTGTTTAACCGGGGCTAAGTAAGCAGTTCTGCCAGGACCGCCATACGCGCCACCAGCGCGTACTCAGCCTGCCGATAGTAAGCTAGCCGATGATCGTCGCCTGCGGCAATGGCGAAGTCCCCACTGCGCTGCATCGGGTTCATGACTATCGCCTCAGGTTTGAGTTTTGCCATGAATTCGGCGTCGATGGTCAACGCGGGTGCGCCCCTCGTCCCAAGTAGCTGGGCATGTGCAGCAGTCCGGGGTGCGTTCAGGTAAACGACGTCGGCCGAGACAACTTCACTCGGATCTTCGGCGGTTCTGATTTCCACGCCCCTATCGGCGCACAGCCTGGCAACGTCCGGGTCAATGCCGCCGCTGAATGGCAGCGCGGTAACGGTGACACCGTCGAACAGCGACAGCCCGGTGAGCAGGGCGTTGACGTTGCGGTGCTCCAACCTGCCCACGACCGCCACGTTCAGTCCGTCCACCCGGCCAAGCTCCCGGTTCAGCGTGTACAGGTCCGCCAACGCCTGCGTCGGGTGGTCGAGCGCCCCTCCCCCGTTCACCACGGGCAACACACCCGCCGAGGCCGCCTTGGCCATCACCCCCGCCTCGCTGCTGCGAATAACCACAGCGTCAATGCGCAGGCTCTGCAAAATGCCGACAACGTTGTCTATGTAATTAGGGGTCGTCACCGGAAACGACTGGGAGGCGTTTTCGGTGATGTAACACTCCCCGCCCAGCAGGCTCATCGCCCGCTCGAACGAGGCCCTGGTAATAAAACTCGGCTCGTAGAAAAGGCAGTACAGCGCCCGGCCGCTAAGTTCGACACCGGAGTGCCTGCGGTCGGCCAGCGAGTCACATCGGGGAAACAGGACTTCCTCTACCCAGGCGCGGTCAAGATCGGACGTGAAGGTCAGGTTATTTATAGTTGCCATAGCTGCAATCGAGTGTACATCCCCCGGCGTTTGCCGGTGATTGTCCAGGCCTTAAAGGGCGGCCTAGCGTGCTACAATTTAGGCTGCGCGTCTCCCCGATGCGCAGCGTGGTTATCCCCGTTTTTGGAGTTTTTGGGGCTGTAGCTCATCTGGGAGAGCGCGGCGTTCGCAATGCCGAGGTAGGGGGTTCGAGTCCCCCCAGCTCCACCATGCTAGTGTTTCGAATAAGTTGCCGGATGTCGGGCGACACCGGTCGTATTGGGTGTTCCCCACCTTCGGTTTGACCCACCAGTCCACCGATACTGGAACCCATCGGGTCTGCTATCCGAGATAGAGCTCGTATCCGGACCGGAGCCCGTCGCCACAACGACGCCGACACCGGTACACCCACCTCAACGCCGTTGCCGCCGCCGGACCCGGCGAGTACGCCGCTGCCGACGCCCACTCAGACGCCGCTGCCCTCCCCGTTCTTAACGCCAGAGGCTCCCGGCGGTTCTCCAGCCGAGGGCTCGTCGCCGACCGGCGGTGGCTCAGACGTCGCAGCCCCGGGCGCTCCGCCGCCCATCTTCACCATCAATGCGTGGAGTGAGCTACTCATATGGCTCGGTCTCGGCGGCGGTGTCCTGGCGGTGCTGGGCACATCGGTCTACCTGCTGGCAACCAGGGGGGCGCGCTACGGCGGGGCCGTCGTACTGGCGGCAGGGCTGTTCATCCTGGTATTGGACCGAACGGTCCCTGTTGCAAAGGGGACGGTGGAAAGCGTCGCAGTCTGGCTCGGCTCTCTCTGGGGGGCCGCATCCGGCTACTACAGGTCGCTACTGAGTGTATGCAAGCGAATCTGGGCGGTTATCCCGTTTAGTTGCTAGGACGCGGAGGGCAGTTGCAGGGGGATGGACTCTGGTCTTCTCAATCGTGATCGAATAAAAAACAGTAGGTTTGGAAGCAAGAAGCTATGAAGTTTTTCAAGAAATCCACGGCTCGGGTTCTGGTCGGTTCCATGCAGATTTACAGCCTGCCATGCACCGTGTGTGGAACCGTAACGGCGGGGACACGACGCAAGAAGTACTGCGGCCCCGCCTGCCGGGTCAAGGCGGCCCGGTACAGGAAGAAAGAGGGAAAAAGGAGGAAAGGAAGGGAAAGAAGGCAAGAAAGGCGCTGTGGCCACCCCCTTTGCCTCCCACCGCGAAAACGCCCTCGCCGATCAAACCGTGCCAGCGAAGCCATTGGGCCTGTCCAGCGCATCCGCCCGCAGGCTGGCAGGCGCCCGTGCAACGGTGAAGGGCAACTGCCAGGCGTGCGGGCGCGAGTTCAAAGGGACCACTCGACGTCGTTTCTGCTCATCTCGCTGCCGGTTAGCGAGCTTCCGGCAATTGCGAAAGGCACTCGCCACCACGGTGGAACCCGGCCAATAGGGGCACGTCGACAGGCGATTTGTGCCAATCTAGACCGTCGTATTGGCCTTCCGAAAATTGGCTGGCGGCCTTAACGTGCTGTATTAGCCTTTGATCGGACGTCCCATGCGCTCTTTATTCGATTCGTCTCGGGGCATTGGCCAGTGCCCTGCCTGTCTAAGCCTTAATTGAAACTCACCGGTTCTGACGTAAAAGCGGCTGTCACCGGTGCCAATGCGCCGCGTTTCGCGTTCCTGGGCTGGGTGACAGGGGGGCACACGGTCGTCCACTGGTACGCGGCGCTACTCACCTTCGCCGTGCCCCTGGTCGAAGAAGAATTCAACCTGTCATCGTTTCAGGTGGCGGCAATCATCACAGTCCAAATGGGCGTGTCCGGCGGTCTGTTCTTGTTCTCCGGCTACATCGCCGACACATTCCGCAAGCATGAACGCCTGATTCTCATTTCCACCATCGTTGTCCTGGGCGTCGGATACCTGATTTTGGGCTCCATCGACTCGTACGGGGCTGTCCTGGTGGCGTCCGCGCTGGTGGGCGTAGCGATCGCGCTATGGCACCCGTCGGCAATGGGCTCTCTGTCCCTGAAATTTCCGGACAAGCGGGGAATGGCTCTGGCGATACACGGCATGGGAGCCAGTATTGGAGACGCCCTCGGGCCCCTCATAGTTGGAGCAATAGTCCTGGGAGTCGGTTGGAGGCTCGTCTTCCAACTTCACCTGATACCCGCCCTGGCGTTCGCGGTAATCCTATGGAAAGGCCTGGGCAAAATGAACGGCGCGACGTCCGAGCCAGCAGAGACCAGCACGCTGTCTTTCAGTGCCTACATGGGCGGCGTCCGGTCAATTTTCAACAACGCCCAGTCCGTATCAGTTCTCTCCTCGACCGCACTGGCATCCATGGCCAGGGTGGCGGTTCTCGCCTTCATCGGTATCTATTTCCGAGACACTCTCGGTTTCTCGACCGCCAAACTGGGGATGTACCTAGCCTTCCTCTATGCACTGGGAGTCGTCTCCCAGCCGATCATGGGTCTGGTCTCTGACCGTATTGGCCGCAAAGCCGTACTCGTGCCAAGTTTTGCCATGATGGCCGCGCTGTACCTCGCCATCCCCTACTCGGGAGACGGCGTTTTGCTGGCGTTAGTCATGACCGGTCTCGGGGCGTTCTTCTACGCCATTTTGAACATCACCCAGGCGGCCATCATGGACGTGGCCGACGACAGCGTGCAGGCAAGCACCATGGGAGCGATGGGCTTCACGAGCCTGCCATTCGTGCTCGGTTCACCATTCTTGGCCGGGTACCTGGTCGACCAGTTCTCCATAGAAGCCGCCTTCATCTACGCCGCCATTGCCGGCGGCTTGGCCACCGTGGTGATGGTGCCGGTCAAGTTTCGGTCCATGCAAGCAACCAGTCCTACGCCTGAATCGCAGCAGTAGAACTCTGGGGTAGCTTGTGCTGCCTGGGGTGGCTCGTGATACTGCCGGTAATTCACGGGCTGCTGAGGAGATCGTAACTCTGGCTGGAAATCCAACGGACTCGAACGAACCAGATACGCAAGTTTACCTGTCTCTTGACAGGCGCACGGGCGTTATGCTAAAAGTGCGTCACTCTGCATAGACGGTCGTTCTCGGGGGCCGTCTAGGGTGATCCACACGCAGCAGGGCACTTCGCCGCTAAGGCGTTTGACGTGCCGTAATTAGAGAGGTTCCCGAGGTCCAACGGAGGGATCTGATGAGAAGAGCGCTATTAGCGCCTCTTGCCATTGCAGCGATCTTCGGGATCGTTGCGGCCGCCTGCTCCAGCGACCCGGAGATCGTCACGGTTGTCGAGACCGTAGAGGTGGTTAGAGAAGTAGAAGTGCCCGGTGAAACGATAGAGGTCGAGAAGGTGGTCGAGAAGGTGGTCGAGAAGATCGTCATCGCCACCCCGACCACTCCACCGGCCGGTGTTGCTAAGTTCGGCGGGACGCTACGCACAGTCTCCCAGGCCTCCGTGGCCAGCTTGGACTCGGTATGGACTGAGGCTTACGTGACCATCGCGGTTGCCTCCCACATCTTTGAGACTCCGCTCGGGTGGAACTCCAAGATCGAGGAGCAGCCAAGAATGGCGGAAAGCTGGGAGCTCAGCTCGGACAAGCTGACCTACACGTTCCATCTCAGGGACGGCATGACCTTCCACGACGGTAGCCCCGTCGAAGCTGGCGACATGGTGGCTTCCATCAACCGCTGGCTCGGTGGCATTTCGGCTCAGGCCGGTTTGCTCAGGGAGTTCATTAACGAGGCGAACCCCATGACGGTTGTCGATGCTGACACCTTCGCCGTCAACTTGGACGAGCCTTACGGTTTGGTTACCACGGCCTTCTCCAAGGCCTGGAGCACACCGGTCATTCTCCCCGAGGAGATATCCGGGGCCAGGGCCTCTTTCGAGACCTACGAAACCACCGAACTGATCGGCTCCGGCGCCTACAAGTTCGTTGAATGGCGCCAGGGTGACCGCATCGTGCTGGAGAAGTACGAAGGCTACATGCCTGCAGACGGCGCTCCCGACCTGTACGTCGGCGGCACTATGGGTTACGTCGACAGCATCATCTGGCTGGAGGTCCCCGACGAGGAGACCAAGATCGCC
>CAUZIR010000137.1:0-5080 GCA_963579815.1 Dehalococcoidia bacterium | reverse complement strand
GTGGTGGTGATCGCGCTGGGTGTGCTGGGCGTGGGCGTGGCCGACTCTGTGGCCGAGACGATCGGCATTTCCGAGGCCATCGTGGCTTCTACCATGGCGTTTGCGGCGCTGGCACTCAGCTTCCCGTCCGGGGTCGCCATATGGCGCAGCCTGGAGCGGTTGTCCGAGCGTGCGACGACCCACCTGATACTGCGCGACCGTGAGCCCAGGTTCTGGCTGCACGGCGCGGTTAAGAACACGGTTCGGGACTCGGTGATGATAGCCATGGTCTTCGCCATAGGCCTGTGGGCGATACCCGTCGCCGCCCAAGTCTTGTCGCTGGGGCCACTGGAGGTGCCGCTGCCGTTCATGGTGGTAGCGAGCCTCGTATACGTTGCTATTCGATTTTTGCAGCAGGTACACGGCCACCTGTTCGAGACGTTCTCGAAAACGTTCCTGGACGGCTTCGGTGACACGCCAGAAGATGGCCCGGCGACAGGAGCTGACGGGACAATGCCGGTTCGCACCGGGAGTAGGCGCTCCGGGTCCTCGCGGCGCTCGCGGCCGAGCGTGACGGTGCGTTCCGAGTTCGCCCCGCCCATGTCGTCCCAGTTGGAGATGGTGATGCCCGGCGACGATGCTCACCGGGGCAGGCCCGGCGTCGGCATGAGGCCCGTCAGCATCGCCGACGCTGAGATAAGCGCGCTGGCCGCGGTGGAGGCCGACCTGTCGCCTTACGGCTCGCACATGGGTGGCTCGGCGTTGACCTGGGAGTTCCAGGATGCGTCAGAGGTGGACGGGCACTACCTGGTGAAACTCCGGTTCCGCCAGGTGGGCGCGCCGCTCGATGAGTTCGGCGAAGAGGACGTACACGTGGACAAGTGGGGCCATGTGCGCGTGCGCCAGATCCGGTCCTGGCCAAAGGCCGCGGGCCATCGCTTCTCGCTTCCGTTCGTCTACGGCAGCGGGTTCGTTGTCATGGCTCTGATGCTGGGGACGGGCCTGATGTACCTGCTCGCCTAGCGGTCCCCAAATGGCCGAAAGGCCGTTGATAATGCCATGAAGAGGTTGGCCGCAAGCCCATGACTGGTTTTCCCAGCGTCACGGTGGTCGGTGGCGGGGTTATGGGCTGCTCGGTGCTCTTTCACCTCGCCGAACTCGGTGTTACAGATACCGTGCTGCTCGAACAAGAGTCACTCACGTTTGGCTCTACGTCACGTTCGCAAGGCGTCCTGCGCATGCACTACTCCAACGCTGTGACGACCCGGCTGGCGTGGGACAGCCTCGCCGCTTTCCAGAACTTCGTCGAGCATGTCGGTTCCCCTTCGGGCTACGTGCGCACCGGCTACCTGCTCGCGGTGCCCGGCCAGTACGGCGATGCCATGCGGCGCAACGTTGCCATGCAGCGCGGCCTGGGCGTGGACACGGCCGAGGTGGACGCAGACGAGTTGGCGAGTATCGCGCCGCAAGTTAGCACCAGGCCAGACGAGGCGTACGCCTACGAGCCCCAGTCGGGCTATGCCGACGCGCACCTCGTCACCGGCGGCTATGCCCGCCGAGCGGGGGAGATGGGTGCGTCTGTGCGCACGAACGCGCCGGTCGAGAGCATCGTGGTAAAAGCCGACCGAGTCCAGGGAGTGCGCGTAGACGGGGAGACGCTTCCAACGGGCGCGGTTGTGCTGGCCGCCGGGCCGTGGACCGGGCCGCTGCTGACGGGGATCGGCGTAGAAGCGCCAATGACGACGGTGCGGCACCAGGTGCTGGTGGTGACCCGGCCACACGCCCTGCCTCACCCGACGATAGGTGACGTGGTGAACGGCTTCTCTGGCAGGCCCGACGGGACCGGCCACACCCTAATCGCTCTTGGCGAGGACGTTAACGCGCTCGGCCTCGACGGGTACAACCAGCACGTGGACGAGACGGTGATTACGGCGGGGCTGAGCGCGATGGCGACGCGGGTACCGGCGATGGCGGACGCGGGCTTCGCAGGGGGCTGGTCGGGGCTGTTTACGGTGACGCCCGACTGGCACCCCGTCATCAGCCGTGTGCCGGGCATAGACGGCCTGTACGTTGCCGCCGGGTTCTCCGGGCACGGGTTCAAGATGGCTCCTGCTATCGGGCGGGCGATGGCGGAGATTGTGCTTGGCCTTGATCAGACCATCGACGTTAGTGTCTTAAGTCTGGACCGCTTCAAAGACAACGCGCTGTTGGGCTCGGCGTATCCGTTGCGGGTGTTGGCGTAGGCTCTTTTTCCCGTCTCGATGCTTCGTTTGAGGCTTTTTGGGGGCTGGCCCCCAAACCCCACGCAGGGGGTACCTACCCCCTACGAACCCCCGATGGCTTGTGAGCCAATCACGTTTGGATGGCCGTCTTCGTAGGTGGCATCACGGTTTTGATGCGCATTCGCCTCTATTTTGCCGGTCCGTGGAGGCTGTGACTCGCCGTACGGGCAGCCTTGCCCAAACCTTGACCAGTGGGAGCCCCGTGCCTAAACTCCCGGCAGCCATTACTCGTCTCGCAGCCTTTTCGGGAGCACTTTTTTATGGACCTCGTTTTACTCGGTGGACGGATTCTGACGATGGACGGTGCCAGTAGTCGGGCCGAGGCCATTGCGGTTAACAAGGGCAAGATTGTCGCGGTGGGCGCCAATGCCGAGATAGCGCCGATGGCGGGGGACGAGACGCGCGTTGTGCGGCTGAACGGCCGGGCGGTGACGCCGGGCTTTATCGACCCGCACAACCACTTCTCGATGACCACGTTCGAGCCGGTTTCGGCCGATCTTCGTACGCCTCCTTTGCGGTCGAAACAGGCCGCGCTGGACGCCGTCGCATCCACTGCTGCAGCGACGCCAACAGGGCAGTGGATTTGGGGACAGACCTACGGTGCACGCGCGCTCGGAGACGGGGGGCTGATGACGAGGGCCGAGCTAGACGAGGCGGGCGGCGATCACCCGGTGTGCGTGATGGACGATTCGTACCACGCCCTGTATGCCAACTCGGCCGCGCTGGCCATAGCGGGTATAGACCGCAACACCCCCGACCCGCACAAGGGGTCGATAGACAGAGACGCCTCGGGCGAGCCGACGGGGTTCCTGATGGAACGAGCGATGGACGCAATTCATCGCACGACGATGCGCTCGTTCATGGAGGTGTACGGCGAGGAAGTGGTGGGGGATTTAGTCCTGCACAATGCGCGAAAGCACCTGTCACACGGCATTACCGGAATTGGCGACGCCCAGACGATGCCTGAGAGCGCGGAGATGTACCGCATTGCTGACAAGCAGGGGAAGCTACCCATTTTCGTGCAACAGATACGCGGCGGGGAGACGTTCTTCGGCGTGCCGGACAAGGCGGCGGCGGGCAGGTTCGACGACGACAACGTGTCGGACAGGCTGCGCGGCGGGTCGGTGAAGATGTACATGGACCCGGTGTACCCGGACCTGGGCTTTAACCACTGCCACGACGACGGCTCGGTGAGCCCGGCGGGTGATGTTTACTACACACAGGAAGAGGCCGACGATCTGGTGCTGTCGTCTGTCCGCAATGGGCTACAGGTGGCCATTCACTGTCTGGGCAACCGGTCGATTGAGCAGACTCTGAACTCGTTCGAACGGGCGCTAAAAGAGGCGCCAGAATCGGCCGATCTACGGTTGCGCTTGGATCACTTCATGTACCCGACCAGCGACCAGATAAAGCGGGCCGCCGACATGCCGGTGATAATTTCGCAGCAGCCCGCGTTCCTGTTCAATATTGGCCACATCATCGAAGACGGGGTGAACGAATACAACATTGACGCCGAGCCAGCGTCGCTGGCTGCCATGGTCGACGCCGGTGCCACGATTGCGGCGGGCTCGGACTTCCCCTGCGCGTCGCTGGCCCCGTTGGACGGCATGGCGGCGGCGGTGAGCAGGCGGCACATTAGCGGGCGGCAGATAGCGCCGGACCAGGCAATTTCGGCAGAAGAGTGCATTCGCCACTACACCAACGGCTCGGCCTACTCGGTGTTCAGAGACGACGAGGTGGGTTCGCTAGAAGTCGGCAAGCGGGCCGACATGGTGGTGCTAAGTCATGACCCGACCGGGGCGGACCCCGACCACATAGGCGACATTAACGTAGAGCAGACCTACGTAGACGGAGAACTTCTCTACGACGCTTAACTAGAGACGCAACGCCAATTGCAAAAGCGATGAGGCCATCAGCCGAAGAGCCCTAGAGCGCGCCCGGCTGCGCGGAGAGAAACCCTATGAGCGAACTGCTTGCTTACATTAACGGCGAGTTCGTGCCCGAGTCCGAGGCACGGGTGTCGATCTACGACCGTGGCTACATGTTCGCCGACCTCGTCACCGAGTCGACCCGGACTTTCGCCATGCGTCCGTTCAAGCTTTCGGCGCATCTCGACAGACTGTATGACTCGATGAAGGCGACCGAGATCGACTCCGGCATGACGAAGGCCGAAATGGAGGCCGTGACGCTGGAAATGCTGGACCGCAACCGGACGCTGTTCGGCCCCGGCGACGAGGCCTGGATAGTGCACAACGTGTCGCGCGGGGTGTTCCAGTACCGAAGCGAACCGAACCCGACGCAGAACGCCATGAGCGCCGCGGGGGCGACGGTCGTCATCCATTGCTTCCCCATCGACTTCCCGTCGTTCGCGCGGTTCTACACCGAGGGCGCGCACGCCATCACGCCGTCTATTCGGCAGATTCCCCCTGAAACATTGGACCCAAAAATTAAGCATCGCAGCCGCATGGCGGGCCAGCTAGCCGACTTGGAAGTGGCACGCACGGACCCCGACGCGATGGCCGTGCTGCTGGACAGGGACGGCAACCTGACGGAGAACACGGGCGGCAACTTCTTCATCGTCAAAGATTGCGTTGTGCGCACGCCCACTACTCGTAGCGTGCTAGAGGGTGTTAGCCGGGCGACGGTGCTGGAATTGTGCGTGCAACTGGGCATTCCACACTCCGAGGAGGTGTTGCAGGCGTACCACGCGACCGTTGCGGACGAGGCGTTCGTGACCAGCACCCCGTATTCGATGCTTCCAATTACGCGGTTCAACGGTCGCCCCGTCGGCGACGGCAGGCCCGGCCCAATAACGGCGA
>CAUZIR010000136.1:0-5081 GCA_963579815.1 Dehalococcoidia bacterium | reverse complement strand
CGAACTACCAGAACTTGGTTCATTAGAACCTACGGTCCGGCATGCGATTGGAGTTACGCTGCAATCGTGACATCTACAGAAAAACCCGACTCAGGCAAGCGACCCCGCGAGGTGGACGCCGAGTTCCTGGACGACCTCAAGAAAGAGGTGGCTAGCTGGCGGGCGTCCCGGATAATCTCTGGCGACCAGGCCCGGCAGATCCTCGGCCTCTACGTAGCCGCCCCAGACGCTCCCGTGGTAAGGGTTCGCCTCATTACGGCGCTGGGCATTCTCGGCGCCCTGCTAGTCGCTGTGGGCGTCATTTTGTTTTTCGCCGCCAACTGGGCCGGAATTGCCAGGGAGGCCAAGATCGCCATCGTGCTGGCGGCCACCCTGTCGGCATACGGGGCGGGCTTCTGGCTCAGGTACTTCCGGGCCTACGACCGCATCGGCCTGGCGCTCATTTTGCTGGGGACGCTACTGTACGGCGCGGCCATTCACCTGATCGCCCAGGGCTACCACTACCCGGTAGATAGCCCTGACCTGGTGGCTCTGTGGTTCGCCGGGGTAATTCCCCTGGCCTATGTCACACGGTCGCAGGCGATCATGGCGATTTCGCTGGTGCTGTTCCTGTCCGCACTTGGGTTCCGGTTGCAGGACTGGATCCAGGAAGGCTCGCAAGAATCCGAACTCATGCGTGTTTCGGCATTCTTCGGGGTGATGGGTCTAATGCTGAACGGGCTGGGCAGGCTCCAGTCACTGTGGCGATTCACGAAGATGCACTCCGGCACTTACCAGGTCGTCGGCCTGGTGACGGCGCTGGGGGCGATATACCTGCTCGGTCTCAAGAGTCCGTACGAAAATCTCGCCTCCGGGAGTGTGCCTGGCGGGCTCGACCACAACTCCGGTTCTTACTGGGTCGCACTGTCGGTTGCTGGGGCGATAGCCCTGGTCGGTGCTGCGCCAGCTATGCGGCGAATAGCGCGCTCGCATCAGCGCGACGTGGGTACGCTGGTCGAGGCCATAGGTCCGCTGGCGCTACTGGTACCGTTTATTATCGTGACCTCTTTCCCGCTCGGGGGAGAGGTGGCCTACCCGTTGATTTTCAACGCCGTATTGCTGATCGCGATAGTGGCGCTGCTGACGGCCGGTTACGTCAGGGGACGTGAGGCGTTCGTCAACGTCGGACTGGTGTTTTTCAGCATCGACATAATCACCCGCTACGTTGAGTTTGGCTGGGGCCTGCCTGAACGCTCGGCGGTGTTCATCGGCGCAGGACTAATCTTACTGGTGGGCGGCTACTTGCTGGAGCGCGGCCGTCGCGAGGTGATCGGGCGAATGCAAGGGAACGGGTCTTGAGCACGCGCACAAAAGTCGCTTTCTGGCTGGTGGTCGCCGCTCAGATGGCTATCTTGCTGTCGTTCGTCGGAGTGCGGGAATATCGCCTGGAAACGGGAACGGTGGTAGTGCTCAAGACGGTGCCGGTCGACCCCCGGTCCCTTTTGCAGGGAGACTACGCCATTTTGAGGTACGAGATCGGCAAGTTGCCGCCGTACCTGGGGCGGTCGGACCTGGGCGATACCGTATACGTCATGTTGGATAAACGGGACGGCGGGTGGCGCGCGGTCTCGTACCAGATATGGAAGCCCGAGACCCGTACGGACCAACTCTTCATGAAGGGCAGCGTCGGGCCGGGAGACTGGCTCGATTTCGGGATTGACACTTACTTCGTGCCCGAGGGAACGGGTATGGAAATTCAGACCTCCAGGAACGTAAACGTTAAGGTCGCGATAGACCACAATGGGAAGGCCGCGATAATAGACGTCTACTTGGACGGCGAGTCGTTTACCACCGGCGAGCGGCTGGACACCCCAGCCGTAATTGTGCCGACGCCCGAGCGCTAGCGCTCTCCGGCGTCCGCCCGGCGCAGGTACTCGTTGCCGCCGTCCAGCACCCAGCCCATCCAGGGCACCAAAAAGAGCCGCACACCAAGGTCAACGAAGCGCTGCAAGGACCTGCCGGTGGCCAGCGTGCCCGGCGTTCGTCCGGCCGCAGCGATCTGGGCGATTGCCGTATCTACTACCGCCGACACCTCAGGGGAGTCGTGCCGCCCTATCACCCCCATGCTCTGGGACAGGTCGACGGGCGCGACGAAGAATGCGTCGATGTGATCGACTTTCTGGTTTTCCGGCAGGTTTTCAACGCCCTCCACGTCCTCGATGATGGCCATGATGAATGTGTCGGCGTTCGACGTTGCGTGCCAGTCACTCACACCCAGCGCTCGGCGACCGAAGGCGTTGCCTCGCTTGCCTATGGGCCCGAACTTGGCCGCCTCAACTACCCGGCGTGCCTATTCGGCCGTCTTGATGTGAGGTACGGCAACGGCGTTGGTGCCACCGTCTAGCGAGCGGTAGATGAGGCCGGGGTTGCTCTCGGAAACCCGTACCAGGGGCGTGACATCCCACAGGTCGCAGGCACGGGTCAAACCGGGCAGTTCGGCGAAGTCTATGGGCCCGTGTTCGGCCTCGAACCATACGGCGTCGAAACCGGACTGTCCGAGAAGCTCAATCAGTTCGCCGTCTACGGGGCCGAACGCTACGGACACTACCTCGCCTTTGGCCAGCTTGCGTTTCAATCTGTTCGTTCGAATATCGGCCGAATGTTACCTCGTATAAAAACCGCGACATTAAGTCGCTCGGGCGCATCCAAAGTCGGTCTGGCGAAGTATTACACAGTGATGGGCTCTAAAATCTTGGCCGTGGCCAGCGGCCAGCAGATGGGCAAAAGGATGAAGCGAATCGCGCTGTGGCAACCAAGTCGCTTCGACACTGCCTGGCTGCTTGCGATCCTATTGGCGGCGTTGGCCGGTACCGCATACGCTGGACCCGCGCCCGACGCCGACGACGTGGACGACCGCTTCGCCGCGCCCACGCCGTTCGAGGTGCCAGAAGCCAGTTTGGCCGCCCCGTCTGCCTAGGAGACGCTGTTCGCCCCCATCGTCGGCGAGTTGGGGTATGCACTCGTTCCCAGCGTGATCCCTAAAGGCTTCGAACTGAGTACGGTAGACATGCTGATGCTCCCTTCCAACCCGACGGGACGGCAGATCTACACGGGCTCTATCGAAGATGATTTCGAACTGCACATCACATACCCGATGCGCTTCCCTCCCACCGGTGGCTCCCTTTTTGAGCACGCGGGCTTCGGCTTTCCAACAGACGCGCTCATCGAGATTCCGCTGGCCGACGGCACCGGGTTCGTAATTAAGGGAGGCTGGGATCCGCAGACGCTGAGGCTGGAACTCCCCACCGAGGCGAGGTGGGACTACGAACGTTCGTTAACGGTAATGATCGCCTACCAGATGGGCGCGACGGAGCCGGTATGGGTGGCCGTGCGAGCCGAGCACCTGCCGGGGCGATGGATCACGGTTTCAGAACTCATCGCCATCGCCGAGCCCCTCGGCAGGTTGCGCTAGCGGGGTTACTTTCCCTTGATGGCTGTGCCGTCCAGGGAAGAGATTGTTCGCTGAATGGGCTTGTAAATTTTGCACGATGGGCACCGCCACCACATCTCGTCCCGGCCGTCTACGGTGCGAGAGGCCAGGCCCTTGCCGCCGCAAAACAGCTGCTGGCACTCGCAGTAGACGACGGGCTCGGTCGGTTGCTTGGCGTTACCAGGGTGGCCGCAGTGGGGGCAGATGAAGGTGTCCCAGCCCTTGAACGACCCGTCGAGCGAGCCCTGCTTTTTGCTCGCACTCTCGCCGGACGCCTTGTCGACGGACTTGAGATCGTAGACGTCGCCCTCTCTGCGAAACGCGATGCTGAACCGCAGGTTTGTCAGCGTGCACTGTCCGGTGGCAATAAGCCACGTCGTCTGGGCGGGCGACTTGCCGGAAGTCGGTGCCGTTTTTGACTCTTCAGCAACCCTGGTCGGTTCCGTGAATCGAGGCTGGCCCTCGGGCATGTCCGATGATTCGATGACGATGCGAGGGGGCGGGGGGGTTTCCTGTATTGGGACGTCTTCTATCTGGTCGTCCCTGATTATTTTTATGGGCATGTTCGCTTCCTTGTGCGCCTACTCGGGACGCCTGCTCGCTATCGGTCTCCGAAGACGGCGCTTTCGTCTCCGGTCAGTTCTATGAATGCTCTGTGGTCATCTTCGCTGCCGCCCACTTCGAGCAGGTCCAGCATGGGCACGGTCATGTCGGCCAGCGTGTGATCGAGCACGGGGGAACCGGTCTCTATGCGGTTAACCGTGCTCGCTTCACGCAGAAACATTTCGTTGGGCTCGAAGCAGTGTGCGCACTGTATCCGGTCGGGAAAGACGAGTTCCGGGTTCAAGATGGCCGACTCAACTATTGAAGAACCGCAGTCCCGGCAACTCGCCGCTGTGCAGTCGGGACAGATGGTCTGAGAAATGGGCACCGCTCCCTGGCGCTGCAGGCTCCGGTCCGAACGCCCGCAGTTGCCACAGACAAGCGAGTGGACCAGGTCGAAGCCCAGGTCTATGTACGCCCCCTGTCCGTGGGTGCGCTGTACCTGCTCTAGCAGGTCCCAACCGGTCGAAGATGCGCTCAGGATTGTCTGTTGAACGTCGGCGTCGTCTATGGTTTCGGCGGACAGGTGGGTCGGACAGTCCACGTCACGCCCCAGGCTCCAGCTCTCGTACTCGTCGGCGAACCCGTTGAACCGGATGCGGGTGGCGTTGGGAATGCGGTTTTTGTACAGGGTTTCGGTGTTTCGGTGCAGGTACTTGAGTGCCAGCTGAGCCTGCAAGCCCCCGACCATAGAGCTAATTGTCGGTGCCGTGGGGCCAACCGGACCGGACTGCGCTGAGCCCTCGTCCGACAGGCCGAGGCATGACCATCGCCGCTGGCCGTCCGCTCGCTCTTCGTCGGACAGTGTGCAGTCAAAGCACGCCGGGTAGGGAGCCGCGAACACCCTGACGTCTCCATCCAAAAAGAAAAGCCCGCCGTCTATAAATGGCTTGCCGGTTCTCATGCTGGCAGCGTTCAGATCTCTTCTCGTCTGCAGGTTGTCGACCGCCCCCAGGACCACGTCGACCCGGCGAAACACGCCCAGGCCGAACGTTGATTGCACTTTTGT
>CAUZIR010000135.1:0-5091 GCA_963579815.1 Dehalococcoidia bacterium | reverse complement strand
GCGTGTGGCGTACGACCTGCGCAACGCGTTCTACGACCGGGTACAGAACCAGAGCTTCTCCTTCCACGACCAACACCACACCGGCAACCTCATGTCCAGGGCCGTTACCGACGTAGAAAACGTCCGCTTCTTCATATTCATGGGCCTGCTCAGAGCGCCGTTTTTCCTCATCCAATTCGTTGCCGTCGCCGTAATTTTGCTGTTGCTCGACTGGCGGCTCGGCCTGCTTAGCGTTTTGCTCATGCCCATAGTCATTTCGCTATCGCTGCGAATGCGGGCCCAAATGCGGGCGCTGTGGCAGCGAATACAAGAGCAGATGGCCGATCTCAGCACCGTGCTACAGGAAAACCTCACCGGCGTACGGGTAATACGGGCGTTCGGGGCGGAGAAGCACGAAGAAGCCAAGTTCGACGTGGTCAACCGGGAGGTCGCAGCCGTCAACGTCAGGGCCACCGGCCTGCGAACCCAGTCCATAGCCGTCACCGTATTTGGGTTCATGGTGACCATGGTCGCCATAATCGGCTACGGCGGGTTCTTAGTGATTCGTGGCGAGATGACGCCGGGCGAACTGGCCCAGTTCATCTTCTTTATGCAGATTCTCATGATGCCCGTGCGCATGGTCGGCTGGATAATCAACACCGTCGCTCGCGGCCTCGCCGCCGGCCAGCGCATGTACGAAATTCTCGACGCGCCGTCCGCAGTTACCCAGAAACCGGGCGCAGCAGACATAGGCCGGGTCAGGGGCCGTGTCCGGTTCGAGTCGGTCAGCTTCGGCTACGGGCAAAGGTCCCGTGCGTTGAGCGACATCGACCTGGACGTTCAGCCCGGCCAGGTAGTCGCGCTCATGGGCGCTCCCGGTTCGGGCAAGAGCACTTTAGTCGGTCTTATCCCTCGCTTCTATGACGTTAGTTCCGGTCGAGTCACCATTGACGGGACGGGCATCCGCGAGGCGAGCCTGCACTCCCTCCGTCGCAACATCGGCATAGTGCAGCAAGACATATTCCTGTTCTCGGCCACTCTCGGCGAGAACATCGCCTACGGGCGCATGGACGCCACCATCCAAGAGGTGGAAAAGGCGGCCACGCTTGCCAGGCTGGGCGACTTCATCGGCGGCCTGGAGGCGGGTCTCGCCACGCCCGTTGCAGAACGGGGAGCGTCGCTCTCGGGCGGCCAGCGTCAGCGGGTCGCTATCGCCCGCACCCTGCTGCTCGACCCGCCCTTGCTCATACTCGACGACTCGACATCCAGCGTGGACACCGAAACCGAGGAACACCTCCAGCGGGCATTAGAGACCGTAATGGAGGGCAGAACCACGTTCGTTATCGCCCATCGACTGAGCACCGTGCACCGTGCCGACCTCATCGTCGTACTCGACAACGGCCGTATCGTCGAGCGCGGCAACCACGCCGAGCTTCTGGCCGCCAACGGTGCGTACAAACGCATCTACGACCTGCAATTGCGACCACGCGATCGCGCCTCCAGTGTCGGGGCTCCTGGCGGACAGGGCGCGCGCGGCCCGAAGACAGGCCCCGTACCGGGACACCCTGCGCCCGGTGGCCCGGTGCCCGGTTCACGGGCCGAAGAGTCGTCGCCGCCCGATGGCCTGGGGGACGGCATCGAGCCCGGGAAATTGGGAGGCGCGCCAGCATGATGTCCGGGTGGATGATGGGCGGCTCTACCGGCGCCCAGCGCGACGAAGAGGTGTTCGGCAGCGTCTACGACCCCAGGGTCGTTAGGCGCATGCTGGGCTACATAAAGCCGTACCGCAAAGAGTTGACCATAGCGGTACTGGCCATGTTCGTCTTTACCGCCACGATAACGGCGGTCCCGTGGATCATCAAAATCGCCATCGACGACTTCATTGCCGTAGGCAACCTCGCCGGCCTGTGGTGGGTAGTCGGCGCGTTCATGGGAATCGCAATAATTAACTGGGCAGCCAACTACGTCCAGCAGATCGCGATGGAACGGGTGGGCCAGGGCCTCCTCTACGGCCTGCGGAGGGACATGTTCGCCCACCTGCAAAAACAGTCGGTCTCATTTTTCGACCGCACCGAAGCTGGCCGTCTTATTTCGCGAGTCATCGGCGACGTGGGCCAGATGCAGGAGATGACCTCCATCGTGGTCATGACCCTGGCCGACTTCGTCAGCCTGGTATTCATCGTCGGTGCCGTACTGGCATTGGACCTGCGGTTGGGCCTCATCTCTATGGCGACGCTTCCGGTGCTTGCTGTCGTCGTAATCGTCTGGCAGCCGTTCGCCAAGCGCGAGTTCCTCAAGGTGCGGCGCGCTATATCCATCGTTAATGCTGACCTCAACGAGAACATGTCCGGCGTGCGCGTAGTGCAGGCAATGAACAGGCAAGAGGCCAACCTGAGCCGGTTCGAGGGCAGAAACCGCGACCATCTGCGGTCGAACCTGGTGGCGGGCAGGTTGTCGGCAGGCCTTTTGCCCTCCGTCGATATATTGACAGGGGTCGCCATGGGGCTGGTCGTCTTCTTCGGCAGCCGCATGGTCTCCGGCGGGGCCATCGAGGTGGGGGCTCTCATCGCCTACGTGCTCTACATCCAGCGCTTCTTCGACCCTGTGCGCAGCCTGACCATGCAGTACACGCAGCTTCAACGGTCGATGACCTCGGGAGCCCGCATCTTCGACCTGCTCGACGCCGCACCTGCGATGGTCGATGCGCCTGGCGCTCCTGCGCTACCGCCCATTAAGGGCCGGGTGGAATTCAAGAATGTCGGGTTCTCATACAACCCCGGCGTGGACGTTCTCACCGGTGTCAGCTTCATCGCCCAGCCCGGCGAGACCGTTGCGGTAGTAGGGCCGTCCGGCGCGGGCAAGACGACCATGGTCTCGCTCCTGTCGCGCTTCGCCGATGTCGAGGAGGGCAGGGGCGGCATCAAGGTAGACGGCTACGACCTGCGCGACGTGACCCGCGCGTCCCTGGTCACCCAGATGAGCATGGTGTTACAGGAGCCGTTCCTGTTCTCGGGCTCCGTGCGCGACAACATCAAGTTCAACCACCCCGACGTCTCGGACGAGCAGATGGTCAAAGCCGCAGACGCCGTGGGTGCGCACGATTTCATCTCGAAACTGCCGGACGGCTACGACACCGAAGTCGCAGAGTTGGGCGTCAACCTGAGTTTGGGCCAGCGCCAGTTGGTCAGCTTTGCCCGTGCCATCGTCTCGGAGCCCAGGATCCTGATACTTGATGAAGCCACTGCGTCGGTAGATAGCGAAACCGAACTGAAGATACAGCGCGCGCTTGGCGTGGTGCTCCAAGGGCGAACGGCAATAGTAATCGCCCATCGCCTTTCGACCGTCCGAGACGCGGACCGAATTCTGGTAATGGACGGCGGCTGTTTGGTGGAGGAGGGCGACCACGATACGCTCCTTGCGGCGGACGAGCGCTATGCCCAACTTCACCGGGCAAATCGACTGCTGGAAGGCTAGTCCTAGCAGGTCGTTTTAAGACCCCTCTCCGGTGCTATAATTCCCTCCACGAACGCGAGGAAAGAACACCTAAATGACCACGATTACCGAGCGCTTTTTCGAACTTCATCCAAAGTCCGCTGCTCTAGCGCAGCAGGGTCGCCGTCTGTTTCCGGACGGTGTCACCCACGACATCCGCCGGGCCGATCCGTTCGCCATGTACATGGACCGCGGCGCTGGGGCCCATAAGTGGGACGTAGACGGTAACGAGTACATCGACTACCGCACGGGCCACGGCTCGATGATCCTTGGCCAGGCCGACCCTCGTATCGTGGCCGCGGTATCTGGCGCCGTAGCCAAGGGCACCCACCTGTCGGCCTCCTCCGAAATGGAAATCAAGTGGGGCGAACTGGTTGCCGAACTGGTGCCCTCCATCGAGAAAATGCGGTTCCACAACTCCGGTACCGAGGCCGTGATGATGGCCTTCCGCATGGCCCGCGCGTACACCGGTAAAGATAAGATCGTCAGGTTCCAGGACGCCTTCCACGGCTGGGCCGACGGCCCTTACGTGGGCACCGACACCGACCACGGCAACAACGGCATTCCCCAGGGAACCCGCGACTCCATAATCATCGTCGAATACGACCTCGACCAGGTCGAAGAAACCCTCAAGACCAACGATGACGTCGCCGCCGTCGTGTTCCAGGGCAACGTCGTCATCAGGCCAGAGTTCATTGAGGGCCTGCGAGACCTGACCACCCGCTACGGCGTCCTGCTCATCATGGACGAGGTCGTCTCCGGGTTCCGCTGGTCCCTTGCGGGCAACCAGGGTCGCTACAACATCACCCCCGACCTGACCACAATGGCCAAAATACTGGCTGGCGGACTGCCCGGCGGGGCCGTAGGGGGTAGGGCCGACGTCGTCGACACCATCGGCAAGGGCAAAATCGCCCACCCCGGCACGTTCAACGCCAACCCCCTGTCGGCGACCGCAGGCATGACCGCGCTGCAGATCGTCCGCGACGAGCCCATCCTCGAGACGGCCGACGCCCGAGCCGAGCGGCTAAAAGCAGGCTTGAACAAAGTCCTTACCCGTCTAGAAGTACCCGGCTACGCGTACGGCGTCGCCTCCGTCGTGGCCACCAAGCTCGGCGTCGACCAAACCTTCGACCCCGTGTATGGCGGCTCCGGTGAGGCATCAGGCACGCCCTACTCCGGTGCCGTCCACTCCGTCCTCGACCAGGGCATGATCAACAACGGCATCTACTGCTTCGTCGGCAGTTTCATCCTGTCGGCAACGCATAGCGAGCAGGACGTAGACCGCACCATAGACGTCTTCGAGACCACGCTCAGGCAGGCCAGGGAAGAGGGGACCATTTAGTCGGATTGCCCTCGGGTGATGATGGCTAACCTGGAGTTTCCCTGGCTGGGTGAGCAGGGGGCACACGACCCGCGCTCAGTTGGCGGCAAGGCCGCCAACCTGAGCCTGCTGGCGGCCGACTTTCGCGTTCCACCCGGCTTTTGCATACCCTCGGCGGCCTTCGATGCCGTCGGCCCGAAGTCCCGGGACCTGGACGCCCGGGAGCAGGATGTCTGGGCCCCCGAAACCGAGGCTGGCGAGCGCTTCGGAGCGCTGATAGGTGCCGCCTATTCGCTTCT
>CAUZIR010000134.1:0-5186 GCA_963579815.1 Dehalococcoidia bacterium | reverse complement strand
GTCCGCCGGTCCCGCTCGTCCGTGCGCTGGGGGTTACTGGCAGCCGTGATGGTCGTACTCGCCGCGGCCTGCGTCGGCCCAGATCCAGTCCCCGCAGCTGCATCAGTCCCAACCCCAACCCGCGACGAAACGGTCCGGGTTCTAGCACGCGCTTCGGTCTTAATCACCGGTGAGCCGGGAGACGTGCGCACCATCGCCTCAATCGATGTGGAGCCAGCCCAGGTAGTTCTTGACGCCGGGTCAGACGCCTCGCTTTCGGCGAACGCCTACGACGGTTTGGGCCGAAAGTTCGACGACGTAATTCTTATCTGGAGCATCAGTGACCCCAGGGCTGGAAGCATTAGTGGAAGCGGACAGTTGCTCGCCGGTCCGACACCGGGAACATTCCGCGACGCAGTGACGGTCACCGCCGTGAGGAATTCGGTCGAGGGTATCCAGTCCGTTGCCTCTTCAGTTGACGTAACGGTGGTGGGCGATGCGGCCCACAGCAAATTGGCCTCAATTAGCGTGTTTCCAGGGCAAACCACCGTATCTAAAAACGAGGTCTACCGCATGAGAGCGGCGGCCTTCGACGAGGACGGGCAGGTCATACCGCAGGTGAACCTGCTGTGGTCGGTAGACGTTCCAGCGCTTGGCCGGATCAACCAGCTCGGGTACCTCACAGTACTCGGAGAAGAAGGCGTCTACGGGCAGTCCGTGACCGTTACGGCCATCTGGGAGGGAGAAACCCTCTCCAAGACTGTCGACGTCTCCGTAACCGTCCTTGCAGGATCGGACGATTTCCTGGCGGTACAGGCCCTCCCAGAGACGTTCCGACTTCATCCGGGCGATCAACTACAACTCGCCGCTGTGGCCCTCGATGCGCTGGGGCAGATCGTGCGCACCGCGCAAATACAGTGGAGCGTGGTCGACCCATCGGCCGGTTCAGTGGACGGCGACGGCCTGTTTACGGCCGCCAAAGATATTGGGGTGTTCACAGAGGCCGTGCGCGTCGAAGCCGTCTCCCTCGGAGCCACGGGGGAAGTTTTGCGAGCAGAAGACTACGCCTCGGTCGTCGTGCTCGGTGAAGAAATTATTCAGCCGCTTGCCGCCATAAGAGTCGTGCCAGGCACGCTGATAGCGCCATCCGGATCGCGGCTGGTGATGATCGTCCAGGGGATAGACGAGGCCGGCTTGCCCGCTCCGGACACGACATACGCGTGGGAGGCTCTCGACTCACTTGTCGGTGAAATTAACCCGGCAGGCAGCCTGGAGTTGACCGGCGAACCGGGCATTTACACAAAGGCGCTGAAAGTGACCGCCGTCCAGGGCGTGGGCGACGAACAAACGGTCCTGACAAGGCTCGTAGACGTGGTCATTACAGGGCGACTGAACTCGGTAACCATAGAGCCTGCCCTGGCCATCGTAGTCCCTGGCCGTACCATCCACTTCGCCGTCTCATCGCAGGACCGGCAGGGCAACTATCTACCCGGCTTAACGGTTCTGTGGCGGGTCACCGACCCGTCCGCAGGCACAATTGACGCCTTCGGAAACTTCACGGCCGGTGACAACGTGGGCCTGTACGAAAACTCGATTACTGCCGAGGTCGTGCAGAGCTTCTTCCTACCCAACTAACGGTTCGTGACCCCCTCTACTCTCGGGTTTGGCGGCTTTGGAGGCTTTGGAGGCCCAGGCGAGTCTGGCGCTTCACGAGCCGGGCTCTTTGTACTCCTGGCAGCCTTTGCCGGCGTTGTCGCCCTGGCTGGAGCGTGCGATAACGATACCGACGACAACCTGGTCGCAATTACGACACCCGGACCCGGCACACCCAGCGTCCAATCTGAGTTCCTCATCTCTGCCGTGGTTGAGCGAGTCATCGACGGCTCGACAATACTGGTCAGCCGCGATGGCGAAACATTCGAGGTTCGCTATCTGGGGATCGAAATCCCCGACCTGAGCGCCGCCGCCGCCGTTGAACAAAACAGGTACCTGGTAGAGGGCCGGACCGTTGAACTGGAAATCGACGTCATCCAGGCAGACGCGTCCGGCAGGGCCCTACGCTACGTGTATGTAGGCGGGGAAATGGTCAACGAGGTTCTGCTAGCCAGTGGTCACGCATTCGTATCCGGATTCCCCGACGAGTTCAGGTACCGGGACAGACTAATCCTGGCTCAAGAAACGGCCAGGGCTTTGAGCCGTGGTGTCTGGGCCTCTGTTTCGGCCCCCACGCCCGTCACGGTGGGGTCCACTGCCACCGAGGAGTCGTTTCGCGGGGGTACGATCCCGTCGCGGCCGAGCGGTGAAGAGGTCGCAATTTGTGACTTTACAGGCACACCTCAACCGGTGATAAAAGGCATCTCTGAACGATCCACCGGGGTAGGCGTCTATTACAACCCGGGGGACTCCGGTTATATAGACGTGCTGGTCGATGTGACCGTCGGCGACCGGTGGTTTTGTACCGAACGCGAGGCTATAGACGCGGGCTGGGGCCACTCCCCCGGCTAGGACGCGGCAAGAACGTAGAACGAGGGCCCAATGGCGGCCTCGCCCCTTCATCCGGCCCCGCCATTGGGGAACGCCATGTCTATCAGAAACTGCAGCAAATACCTGGACTCGGGATTGAGGCGCAGGTAGTCGTTGAGCACCGTCTGGGCGCCGGCCATGTCATCCTCGAGCAGGTACTGTTGGGCCTGGGCCGCGAACAATTCCACCCGCTCGGGTGCCAGCTTCCAGGCCTCATCCAACAGAAACCTCGCCTCTTCCAGGAAGTCTATATCCGCTATGGCCGCGACCTGGTAGAACTCCGCGCCAGCTACCTTGATTCTCCAGTCCTGGGGTTCGGCCTCTATCCCGGCATCGAGCTCGAAGATCGCGAACTGCATCGCCTTCTGTCGTTGGTCAGTGTCCAAACCCCGGTACTCCTGCGTCAGGCCTCTCAACAGGTTTAGTCGCGCCTGGTTGCCGAGAGAGGGGAATCTGTTTATCCCCTTATCGAACCGTTCCATCCGTACTTCCCAGTCAGCTCCCTCCTCCAACGCGTCGCCCACCAGCCTGGAGGCGTTGAAGGCAAAAACGTTGAGGAAAATGAGAGCTACCGTAACCACTCCCAGTACAACCGGGACATGCATTTCGGGATATTTCCACAGACGGACAACCTGCTCGCCCGCAAGTCGCACACCCTCTCCGTACCACGGTCGCTCCGGTGCACTCGCCCCATAGTCGCCTTCTTCGGTTTGCTTGGCGGGGTCTCGCTGCAGATTCACCTCCAAAACAGCGGCGAAACCCAGCAGTATGTACACCTGTAGGGCGGTCGCCGGAGTGTCGAACAGGAACAGGTTCTGCACAAAGTAGCCCAGCGTCGCCGCGCCCATGAGCAACGTGAAGTGCTGGCCCCTCAAATTTGGCCGACGCAGCGTTCTGATGTACGCCCAGGCCACCAGTATCCACATGATCGCGAACGGCACGAACCCGACCAGCCCCTTGGTGGTCAACTCTTCGACCACCTTGTTGTGTGCCTGGTCGTAGGCCTCGGCCTGGAACGAGAACCGTTCGGCCCCCACGTTGGCATCGTACGCAACGGCGAAGTTTTCCGGCCCCCAGCCGAACAGCGGGCGTTGAGCGAAGCCCACCAGCCCCATCTTCGTCGAGTTGAGACGCGTGTCTGTGCTGTCCTCACCGGTTCCGAACGAGGCCAGCTGGGCCACCATGCGGTTTGACTCCGCAATCCGCTGCACGAATGAGGAATCGCGGGCCAGGCCAAGAGTCGCCACCACTGCCACGATTAGTATTAATCCACCTACCGAACCCACCTTGAGCCACGCATTGGGGCCGCTGACCAGGTGCCGAAGTCCCGCTGCCACAGAGCGTTCGGCTCTCGCCACGAGCCCGGCCTGGACGATGAAAACGATAGCAACGGTGCCAAGGGCAACCGCCAGGCCGATGAGAGCACCCCTGGCACCGGCCATCAGCAAAACGATGAAGTCGAGAGCGATAGCCGTCATCCAGAACGCCCGCCACAGCCATTTGGGGTCTATGCCGCCGTCTGCTGAACGGGCCTTGCGCTGCCTACGTCGTCGTCGAGCCCGTGAACCGGCGCTGGCAGCCGAGGCTGGGGCGGTCTCTGAATGTTCGAACGAGTGAGCGAGAAGCGCCAGCGCGGTGGTCAATGCAACCAGCATGTACGCACCGACGTAAACGGGGTTACCGAGGGTTATATCTATCCGGTCGCGGTCCACCAGGTGGGGCAGGAGCCTGACGTCGAAGCTCTGGGTAATTCCCATGATTGCCACGACCAGGCTGACCGCAATGTTCGCGTTCACGAACACCCGCCACGAGGCGAGGGTGCGAAGGGTCGAAACCGACACCAGCACGAAACCGAACCAGTGGACCAGGTCCACCACCCCCTGCATTCGTTCGTAGTTAGACCACAGGCTGCGCGTGATGCTGACACCCGCCAGCGCGGCGATAAGGCTGCCTAGCAAAAAGATGGCGAAGACAGCCACGATCCACGACTTGGGGGGGCGATAGGCAGGAAACCCGGTTATCAAAATGATCCACAGACCGAAGATGATCTCGATCAGGAATCGGCCGTACAGGGCCTTACCGACTATGTAAGGGAAGTACGTTTGAGGAAGGGGTTCGCTCGTAACCACGAGCGGAATGAGCAGCACCAGCATGAGGCCTGCCCGGATGAGCAGGAGTAAGGGTCTTTCCATCGCTCGATTATACGATTGCGGCGGCCGGACGGCTCGCCCTATCATGGGCTGGCGCACTCAGCAGCGCCTCACACGACCAACTCCGTATGAATGACTCCAAACTCATAACCCGGCTAAAGAAAATTGTCGGCCGCGACTACGTCGTACACAAACCCGACGGCCTGATCGTCTTCGAATACGACGGTTCGGTCGACCGCTCCATGCCCGCGGCAGTGGTGCTACCAGCCTCAACTTCTGAGGTTTCACAGGTAGTGGCGACGGCACGGGAACTCGATGTTCCGATAGTCGCTCGTGGCGCTGGCACCGGGCTCAGTGGCGGTGCCGTTCCCACGCAGGGCAGCCTGGTATTGTCGATGACACGGATGAATCGGATACTCGAGGTCGACCCGGAAAACCACATCGCGGTCGTGGAGCCGGGAGTGGTAAACCTCGACCTGTCGGCTGCCGTGGCCGAGCACGACCTCTACTACGCGCCCGACCCGTCCAGCCAAC
>CAUZIR010000133.1:0-5287 GCA_963579815.1 Dehalococcoidia bacterium | reverse complement strand
ACGTTGACGCCAGGCTTTATCGACCCGCACAACCACTTCTCCATGACGACGTGGGAGCCGGTGATGGTGGACTGCCGCATGCCTCCGCTGCCCAGCAAGGCGGGCGTGCTGGAAGCTATCGCCGCCGCCGTCGCCGGGACACCGGCTGGCCAGTGGGTGTGGGGCATGGGTTACAACGCCCTTACGACCGCCGACATGGCCGCCGTCACCCGGCAGGAGCTGGACGAGGTGGCGCCGAATAACCCGGTGTGCATCATGGATTTCTCCTATCACGCCTGCTACGCCAACTCGGCCGCGCTGGCTCTGGCCGGTATCGACGGCTCGACGAAGGACCCGCACAAGGGCTGGATAAACAAGGGGGCCGACGAGGAGCCCAACGGCGTGCTGTGGGAGCGGGCTATGGACCCGGTGCACCACATGTCGATGACGGCTCACATTGAGCACTTCGGCGAGGAGGGCGTGGCCGATCTCGTGCACCAAAACGCCATGCGCCACCTGTCCCACGGCATTACCGGCATCGGAGACGCGCTGACCATGCCGGAGAGCGCGGAAATGTACCGCATCGCCGACGCGCGTGGCAAGCTGCCCATAGCGGTGCAGCAGCTAAGGGGCGGCGACGGGTTCTTCGGGATACCGGAGCGGGCGTCGCAGGGCGAGTTCGACAACGACAACGTCTCGGACCGGCTGCGGGGCGGGACGATGAAGCTGTTCATGGACCCGGTCTACCCGTCGTACGGCATGAACAGGTGCCACGCCGACGGGTCACTGACCCCCGAGGGCGAGATCTACTACACGCAGGATGAGGTCGACGCGCTGGTGCTTAGGGCGGCGGGCAATGGCACACAGGTAGCCATCCACTGTATCGGCAACCGGGCCATCGACCAGGGGTTAAATGCGTTCCAGCGAGCCATTGAGGAAATACCGGGCGCCGACAAGCTCAGGTTCCGCATTGAGCACATGACGTTCCCCACCAGCGACCAGATCACGAGGGCGGCTAGCATGCCCATCGTATTGTCTTTGCAGCCTCCGTTCCTGTACTCGATAGGCGAGCTATTCCAGGCCACGCTGGACGAGTACGGCCTGGATACGCCAGTCTACCCGTACCAGGAGTTGGTGGCGTCCGGAGCGACCATCGCGGCGGGATCGGACTTCCCGTGTGCTCCTCTCGCACCCCTCACCGGCATTGCGGCGCTGGCCAACCGGCGGACAAAAAAGGACGGCAGACAGATCGCCCCGGAGCAGGCAATCCCGGCGGAAGAGGTGCTGAAGCAGTACACGAACGGCTCTGCCTACGCCACGAATCGTGACCACGAAGTAGGTTCGCTAGAGATCGGCAAGCGGGCTGACATGGTGGTGATGAGCCACGACCCAACGGCCGTGGACCCCGACTACATCAGCGATATTGTGGTGCAGCAGACCTACGTCGACGGCGAGTTGCTCTACGAGAGCTAGCCGTAACCACACGACCGCCTGCAAGATGGGGACCTCGCAAAAGTTAACGGGGGAGAGTTAATGGACAACATCATCTACTCGACGGCGACCGAGATCGCCGCTGCGATTCGGGACAAGCAGATCTCGTCCGTGGAAGCGACACAGGCCCACCTCGACCGAATCGAGGAGGTGAACCCCAAACTGAACGCCGTGGTACTTCTGACAGAGAGGTCGGCCATCAGGACCGCGCAGCGCGCAGACGAAGCCGTTGCCAACGGTGACGACGAACTGGGCCCGCTGCACGGCGTGCCGGTGACCATTAAGGACGCATACGAGGTGGACGGGGTGGTTTCCACCGGCGGCACGCTGGGGCGCAAGAACTACGCCCCCGAGGCCGACGCCACCGTGGTGGCCCGCCTGAAGAAGGCTGGCGTGGTCATTCTGGGCAAGACCAATTTGCCGGAGATAAGCATGGGGTTCGAGAGTTCGAACCTGGTGTACGGTAGAACCAACAACCCGTTCGACTTGGGCCGCACACCGGGCGGGAGCAGCGGCGGGGAGGCGTCCATAATCGCCGCCGGTGGCTCGCCGCTGGGCATAGGCAGCGACGCCGGTGGAAGTATCCGGTGGCCCGCCCACTGCACCGGCATTGCCGGGCTCAAGCCCACCACGGGCAGGATTCCCAAAACGGGGCACTGGCCGCTGTTCGCGGGCATTTACAGCCTGGTCACCCAGCCGGGGCCGATGGCGCGCTCGGTACGCGACCTGGTCACCGCGCTAAAAGTGCTGTCGGGGCCCGACGGCATTGACCCGAACACCATGCCGGTGACGCTGGGCGACCCCGACGCGGTGGACCTGAGCGAGTTACGCATCGCGTTCCATACGTCCAACGGTGTGTCCACCCCCACGCCGGAGATACAGTCGGCGGTGCGCACCGCAGTAAGCCTGCTCAAGGTCGAAGTGGCGAAGGTAAAAGAGGACATGCCTGGGGCGCTGGAGACGACGCCGGGGCTGCACGCGGGCCTGATGGGCGCTGACGCCGGGCGGGTGGCGCAGCAGATACTGCGCGAGGCCGGTTCGCCGGAGATGGACCCGGACCTGAAGGCGCGCATAGCCATGATGCCGTCGGAGCCGATGCCCGTGACCGAACTGCTGGGCACGCTGGTCGACCTAGAGGACTATCGGCGCAAGATGATGAGCTTCATGCGGGGCTACGACGTGATGATCGGACCCGCAGCGCCGGTACCCGCCGCCCTGCACCACCACGGCTATGACGGCTTCCCCGAGAGCGGCAGCTACTCGCACGCCTACAACCTGGCTGGCTGGCCCGCGCTGGTCATTCGGGGTGGCACGTCGCCCGAGGGCATGCCGCTGGGCATTCAGGTGATCGCAAGTCCCTGGCGTGAGGACCTCGTCCTGGCAGTCGGCCTGTTTTTGCAGGAGGCCCTGGGCGAGTTCCCTCGCCCAAATATTTAGGCCAGCCCCTCAAGGGGTTGCCCCCTAGTGGTTTACGAGGCCGCCGTCCACGTTGATGGACTGGCCGGTGATGGCGTCGCCGCCGGGGCCTACTAGAAACGCCACCATGGCGGCGATGTCTTCGGGATCGCACTCCCTGCCTATGGGGATGCCTGCGGCGCGTTGCGCGGCAAGCTCGTCGGTGGTAATGCCCTGCATTTCGGCGGCCTGTACGGCCAGTTCGTCCCGCAGCGGCGTGCGAGTGAGGCCGGGGTTGACCGAGTTGATGTTGATGCCGTGCTTGCCCAACTGCTGCGCCGCCACGGCCGTCATGGCGATAACGGCGGCTTTAGAGCCCGCGTAGGCAGCATTGGACGTGCCGGGGTGGGCCTTCCCGGCGATGGACGCGATGTTGACGATGCGGCCGCCCCTGGTGCCTGACTCGATCATGTGGCGAGCGCCCCTCTGCATGACGAAGAAGGTGCCTCGCGCGTTCACCGAGTGCATGCGGTCCCAGTCGTCCGGGGTTATGTCCATAACGTCTACGAAGCGGGTAACGGCGGCGTTGTTCACCAAAATATCAAGGCTGCCGAATGCCGAGATACATCCGACGAGCATCCTGTCCACGTCGGCCAGGTTGGATATGTCTGCCCCAATGGCGACAGCTTTGTCGCTGGCCAGCTCGGCGGCAACCCGGTCGGCGGACCCGGCGTCGAGGTCGGCGACCATGACCGAGGCTCCTTGCGAAGCGAGTGCGTGGGCGATTGCCCGGCCTATGCCACGCCCGCCGCCGGTGACAATCGCGGCCCGGCCAGTCAGCGGCGTGGGGTCGGGTGTTTGCATGCGTTTATTTAGCCGTTCTGCTCATGCGCCGCTTTGTTTTTTGCCGCATTGGCCTTTGCCGCGCCGCCCCTTGCCTCACTTAGAAAAGAGGGCGTTGGTTCGCGGGTTCGGCGCTTGGCGACGTAGCGCTGGACGTACTCTTCTATTAGTGCGTCCATGTCGAGCATTTTGGCCGACCCTTTGCCGAGATACTCGACTGTAGGGATGTCGCCAGAACGGGAGATGTCCATGAGGGCGTCGATGATGGCGGCGATGTGGCCGCCCTCCCCCAACGCGGTGTCCTTGAGGCGGTCGCCGGTGTCTGGCTTTTCCGAGTCGTAGAGGTCGGCCATGCCGATGATGGGCGTGATGGCGTTGCGCACGTGGTGGGCCATGGCAATGGCCACCTGGTTGAGCATTTCCAGTCGTGTGTTTTCCTTCACCCGGTCGCCCAGTTCGCGCTCCAGGGCCTTGTACTCGGTAATGTCCTGGAAGGTGGAGCGCAGCCCGGCAATTGCCCCGTCCAGCCCGTAGATGAGCCGGTTTTCCATGAGCATGTTGCGGTGGGAGCCGTCTTTCTTGATGAAAGTGCGTTCGAAGCCCTTGCCCGGCGGCTTTTCCCCCGCCATTTTGGCCTTCAGCGAGGCCTTGGACTTCTCGTCTTCGACCATGAACTCCCAGGCTGCACGTCGAGCATTTCGGACTCCCGGTAGCTCAGCATGTCCAGCGCGGTGCGGTTGACCAGGGCGATGCGACCCGCGGTATCAACCTCGTAGTAACCCACCGGTGCCGAGTCGAACAGGTCTCGCAGGCGGGCCTCGCTGGCGGCGAGAGCGATGTGCGCTTTGTTCCGCTCGGTTACGTCCATGTAGTAGCCGAGGATCGCCCGTTTGCCCCGGAAGGTAATTTAGCTGACTGTGCCCAGGACCCAGCGAATGCCGCCGGTCTTGAACTCGGTGCGGAACTCGTATGGGAAGATCCGCCTGCCCTTGATCATGTTCTGCGCGTCGGCACGCACGCCTTCGCGGTCTTCAGGGACGACGAGGTTGAGCGAATCGAGGCCTTCGAGCTCTTGCATGCTGTAGCCGGTGTCCATTTGGAACTGGGGGTTGGCCAGCTGGAATCGGCCCTCTTGCAGGACGTAGATGCCCACGGGTGAGCCCATGAACAGCGCCTTAAACAGGCCTTCGCTGAACTCTACCGGCGACGACTCGGCTTCCATGTCTATCAGGCCCTGACGCAGGGCGATGTACTTGTCGATGGGGTTTTCGTCCGACGGGTTGGTATCAGACATAGTCGTTTCAGTTCACATGCAAGGCCAACGGCGTGTGGCAGGAGCGGCAGGATTCGAACCCGCGACCCTCGGTTTTGGAGACCGATGCTCTAACCAGGCTGAGCTACGCTCCTGCGTTATCGCCAATTTGGCGCTGTCGGCGATTTTGCCGTCGGCCGGGAAATTCTACGGCTGCCGTAACGGCCGGTCAATCGGGCTTGCCCGGCCCCGATTAGTGAGAGGCGGGCGCAAGACGGCCTGTAAGCCGAGTTCTGTCCGCCACTCGTGTGCGGTTTACGCGCTAAG
>CAUZIR010000132.1:0-5339 GCA_963579815.1 Dehalococcoidia bacterium | reverse complement strand
ACTGGAAATCGCCCGTCTTCTGGTTGAAGAAGTTGACCCCCAGAACATCGGAGGGCATCAGGTCGGGAGTGAACTGAATGCGTTTAAACGTGCACCCCAGCGAGTCGGCGAGAGCGCGAGCTAGCGTGGTCTTGCCAATACCCGGCACGTCCTCAATGAGTACGTGCCCGCCGCAAAGCAAGGCGATCAGCGCGAGTTCTATCCCATCGCCCTTGCCGACTACTACGCGCTGGACGTTGGTTTTGACGGCCTCAACAAAGGCCTGAACGGCCAAGGTGGCCGAACCTGTTTGCCGCTGCCCCAAGTGGTCGGATGTGGGGTCGGATGAGGGATCGGGGGTTTCTTGTGTTTGCCGCAAAATAGACGCTCCAAACGCGAACATTATATCTATCTCTGGAGCGTCTAAACACGGGGCGTCACTGGTGGTTTGGGTGATTCGGGCTAGCCTGGCCAGTCCGGGTTAATCGGGCGTGTCGGCCACGCCGGTGTCGAGCGTCGACTCGCCCTTCGCCGCCGCCCGCACCGCAGCAATCAGTTGTGCCCTGGGCGTGTTCTTAATCAAGTACCCGGTAGCACCCGCCATGACCGAAGACATGACCGCCTGCTCGTCTGAGTAGGACGTGAGCATGAGAACTTTTACGTCAGTATTGAACTCCCGAATGGCACGGCACGCCGCAATTCCGTCCATGCCCGGCATGCGCAGGCCCATGCGCACCACCTCGTGGTCGTCGGCGATCAAAACCCTGATATTCATCGGTCCGGCTTTTCTTGTCCTCGTGAGTCCTTCGGGCTCCGTGTGCTTGTCGGTGCCGCAGGCTCTTGGCCTCCAGTGGGCAGGTCTAGCGTTACTCGCGTGCCGCCTCCGGGCGTGCTGACTATCTCGGTCACGCCCCCCAGCTCTTCGGCCCGCTCCCTCATGCCCGTCAGGCCCAGCCCCGGAGAATCGGTCGTCGAATCGAACCCCACTCCGTCGTCGTCCACCACCATGCGCACCCGTCGAGCGTCGAACAGCAAATCGACCGTGACTCGGGACGCACTGGCGTGCTTGAGGGCGTTGGCCAGCGTCTCTTGCAGCGTGCGGTAGGCCGCGCCCGACACTGCAATCGGCACGTCGCCACTCTCGCCCTAGACCGTTGCCTTGGCCGTTATCCCGGCCACCGAACCGAACTCGTGCACCTGCCGCTCCACCATCGTGGCCAGGCCGCCGCCGCCCTCCAGCAGGGGCCGCAGATCATGTATGTAATGGCGGGTCTCCAACAACGTCTTTTTGGCCAGTGGCACAAGCCGCTTGAGGTCTTCTGCCAGGGGGTCGCCACGCCTGCTGGCATGCGCAGCCAGCGTCTCGAGGTTGAGATTCACCGCGTACATCGACTGGGCCACTCCGTCGTGGATCTCCCTGCCAATTCGCTCCCGCTCTCGCTGAGTAGACATCTCGGCGTCGTCCACCGCCTCAAGTGCGTCCGCGACCGCCTCCCGCCTTCGCTGCCGCTCAATACCTCCCAGCAGCGAGGCTCCCACCACGACACCCACCATCGCCATAAGGCGGATCACCAGCACCGTCTCCTTGTCCGGCAATGTATCGATGCCGGGGTCAATCAGCGTGCTGACAAGGGTGTAGCTAACGATCACGCCCACCAGGGCAATGCCCGACATCCAGCGAGGGAACACCAGGGCCACGCCCACCAGCGCCGGGTAGTAGGCGACGAAGAACGTGTTCTCGAATGCCAGGGTGACCGCCAGCCCGGCCGTAATGACCGCCAGGTCGAACAGGCTCACCACCAGCAGCCAGCCCGCACCCACCGGTCGCCCCGCCACGATCCGATAGGTCAGGTAACCGTTCAGCGAAACCAGCACCGCGGCCAGCCCGTCGAGAGTGGCCAGCGTCGAGTCGTACTCCACCCGGTAGTGGATGAGCACCAGCCAGGTGACGATCAGCACCCAGCGCAGCGTCACGATGATGCGCTGGCTCAGACGAACATCCCCGAGGTCCGGACCCCAGTCCGACCAGAGGGCCGACATGCTCGTCATCGAAAATCGCTCATTAGAGGGCAAAACAAGGCCAACATATTACATCCCCGGCCCCACTACGAGAGACAATCGCACTAAATTCGCCCGGTACGCTTGGCGTACGACCGCCAGCCCTGAGGCCGCTCAGGCGAGCCGGGCAGCGTGGGCACCGCCCAGGCGACCGAACACCGACCCGTGCATCAGGCCCGCCGCGCGCAGGCTGCCGTGGTAGAAAATGCCGCCCACAATCTCGCCAGCCGCGTACAGCCCGGCGATGGGCC
The DNA here is from genome assembly GCA_963579815.1 of Dehalococcoidia bacterium. GTDB lineage: Bacteria > Chloroflexota > Dehalococcoidia > Lucifugimonadales > UBA2962 > CAUZIR01. Next base: position 3,051 of record CAUZIR010000132.1, on the reverse strand, counting down.
TATCCTCCATGTCCAGCACCCTGGCGTCGGCGTCAATCTTCACACCCCCGTACGTGTAGGTGATGCCCCCGGTGACCTTGTACGCGACGAAAGGTGCCCGGTCTATCTTTATCGCCCAGTTCGTCTTGGCTGGAACCAGCGTTTTCGTAGACCGCCCGTCCAGCATGCGCGGGGCGTAGTCGCCCTCATGCGCCTCGGCGTTGTACGCATCGACCGTCGCCCGCAGCACCCCCGGGTTGACGCCTATCTCGTCGGCCAAGCCCTCAATAGAGTCCGACTGGGCCGGGGTAGAGCCGCCATAACGCGGCTCAAGCATCCCGGATGCCCGGGCGTCGAAAATCTGGAAGGCCATACTGCGTTCTTGAGCCAGCACCGCTTCGCCCGTGCGCACGAACGTCTGCTCGGCAAACGACGCGCCCTCGTCGGTAAAGCGCCGCCCATCTACATTGACCATGATGCCGAGCGGGTACGAGCGCCGGGGCATGGCGTCGGTAATCGGCAGGTCCCCGGTCGTCGGCGCGTCAATGTCTATCGGCGTGCCGTGGCAGCCGGTCCACTGGCCGGTCGCTGCCGCCCCGGCGCTGAGAGCGGCCCGGTGGCCGTCGCCGGTGTTGTAGCGCGAGCCCCGCACCTTAGCCTTCTCCCAGTGCGCACCAAGATATTTGACCCGCATCTCCGGGTTGGCCTCAAAACCTCCGCAGGCCAGCACCACCGCCTTCGCTCGTATGTGGTGTCTGCCCTCGCCGTCTTGTGCTATGAGGCCTGTAATCTCACCGAGATCGCCCATCGTTAGTTCGACCATCTTGGTCTCGTACAGCACCTGCACCCCGGCCCGTTCAGCCGACTTCGTCAGCATGGCCACCAGGCCCGGTCCCGAGCCATGCGCCGCCAAACCCACCTGGTTAGGAATTATCGACGGGGCGTTCTCCAGGTTCGGGTTTACATACAGTTCCCAGGCGACGCCGCGAGAGTGCATCCAGTCCACAGTCGGGCGCGACTGGGCAATTACAACCTCTATCAATTCTGCGCTCGTGTCTCCGTGAGTCGCTTCCTGGAAGTGGCGACGAAAGTCCTCGTCCGTGTACGGGTCCATGGTCGCCCGACCCACATCGGCGCCTGGGGGCAGCAGGTTGTCTTGCAAATCACCCAACCCGTCGTGAGTGAACCGAAAACCGCCCCCGGTGAACGGGCAGTTCCCGCCCTGGGCCGAACGAGGTGCTTTTTCCAGCACCACCACGCTCACCCCTGCCTCCTGGGCCGCCAGCGCCGCACAAAGAGCGGCGTTACCGGCACCTACCACAGCAACATCGAAGTAAATCTCTTCAGCCAACAGGACACCTCCGCACAAGTCGGCCAAGTATAATGGCTGGCCAGACTCAAGCCCTGCCAAACTCAAGTGCCGAATAGGGTAATTATCGTGGCCAGGCGAAACAAACTTAAGACCGCACTGCTGCTGTTTACGGTCGCCACGGTCGCCTACTCGATAAAGTCGAAAAAGTCGCACGGGCGCTTTCTCGGCGTACCATTCGACTGGCGAACCTCCTCCCTGGGTCTGGGCGCGGTGGGACGAAAGCTGTGGAACACATCGGACGACCGGCTCTTCACCCCAACCACCTTCGGAATCGGTTGGGTGCCGAACGCCCACCAGCTTCTCCAACGACTCGGCTCCTTAGGAGCAGGACCGCATTACAAGCCGGTATTGGAAGACCCCGAATTCGACTCGGACGCCGAGGGTGAGAGTGAGCGCGAAGACGAGCGTGATGACGGCGAACGGTTAACCTGAAGGTATCCCCTCGTGGGAAGAGTCTGGCGGGGCGGTCCCAAGCGTCAGCTCTCACACACGGGGCCGTCCAACATTGCCCGGTGGTGTAGTGGTATCACAGAGGCCTTTGGAGCCTTTAACCCAGGTTCGAATCCTGGCCGGGCAGCACAAAATCCATATACGACATTGAGGCCATGCTAAAAACAACTTCTAGATTTCTTCGATGGTCAAGTATTCTGGCGCTTATCGCGCTGGCCCTGGCGGCGGCTTGTAGCTCTTCGCCCGCTGCTAGCGAGACGACGGGCGAAGCAACTGGCGGGCCGGACAGCTCCGGTGAAACCGCAGGCAGTACCGACCCTGTTGGCGAGTTCATCCTGACCGGTGAAATGGGCAACGACCGCCTGTATCACGCCGCGGTCAAGCTCCCCGACGGCCGGATCATGGTCGTGGGCGGCAGGGGTAAGGGCGTCAGTGAGTGGCCCATCATTCACCAGACCTCCGAAATCTACGACCCCGCCACCAGCGAGTGGACGAACACCGGCGTAACGAACGAAGACCGCCAGTCTCCCTCCATCGCCTTGTTGCCAGACGGCAAAGTATTGCTGGCCGGGGGCAACGACAACCGATTGGAGTTGCACAAGACAGCCGAAATCTGGGACCCGGCCACCGGCGAGTGGAGCATGATCGAAAAGATGCTCAAACTCCGTGAACAGCCCGCTTCGGGCGTCCTGCCCGACGGCCGCGTCATCATCGTCGGCGGCAAATCCAAGACCTTCCAGCAGCAAGCCCACGCCGAAATATACGACCCGGTGTCTGGCGAGTGGACGCTGACGGCCGAGATGAGCATCGGCCGGGCTCTCCACACCGCCACGGTGTTGACCGACGGTCGCGTCCTAGTAACCGGGGGTGGCAAGGTTGACGGTCCCTTCTACGAAACCGCAGAACTATACGACCCGGCTTCCGATAGCTGGTCATTAACGGGCGAGATGTCCACCGGCCGGGCCCTGCACACCGCCTCTCTCCTGGCCGACGGACGCGTGCTGGTAGCCGGAGGCGCGGGCAAACGAGACAGCGCAGAAGTGTACGACCCGGCCACCAACGCTTGGTCCGACGCCGGAGTCATGTCCATCTCCCGTGCCGAGCACGCCGCGACTCTTCTTAGCGATGGCAGGGTGCTAATGGCTGGCGGCGTGGGCAGGCGCCAGTCCGCCGACCTCTACGACCCCGTGACGAACACCTGGCAGTCCGCCGGGGACATGATCTTCGACCGGTACCGGTTCACCGCCTCC
>CAUZIR010000131.1:0-5348 GCA_963579815.1 Dehalococcoidia bacterium | reverse complement strand
AAGAGGCCAACTAGTTTGCCCGGTGAGAAACCCACTGCCCGCAACCGGCGTATTACTGAAGACAGAACCTTGCGCATAAAACAAACCTCTCTTTTCAACCGGACCCGGCCGATCACGCCTCCACTCAGATGGCTGCTGATTGGGGCCGCGGCATTGCCCGCGTTGCTGCTGCCAGCCAGCGCCGTTTTAGCGCAGGAACCGGTAGCTCCAATAGAGGTTCTCTCGGCTACGGCGGTGAGCGAGTTCCCCGTCGGCATCCGGTTCAGCGCGACGGCCGTGGGCGAAAACGAGATTACGTCTATGGCCGTCCGGTTCCGCATCGGCCTGCAAACGAGAGGCGTCTACGAGTACCTCGACTACGTGTCGGCCGACGTGTTCGACGGCGAGGTTTTCTGGCGCACCGCCACTTCAGGCGGCTACATCCCACCTGAGACGATCATTACCTACAGCTACGAAATAGAGGACTCGGAAGGCAACCTGCTGGCCACCGAGGAGCAGGAACTCATCTACGAAGACGCCCGCTTCAACTGGGAGCGCGTGGCTGAAGGGCCAGTAACGGTCGCGTACCACGGGCCGGTCAAAACGAGAGCCGACGCCGTGCTACAGGCCATATTGGAAACCCTGGAAAAGATGGGCCCCGTGCTGGGAGCAGGCATCGACGACCCGATAAGAGTAACGCTGTACAACAACCAGAAAGAGATGCTCGAAGCCCTTCCCGCGCGCAGCGCTGCCGTTGGTCGCGAGCTGGTCACCGAGGGCCAGGCGTTCAGCGACGTGGGCACGCTGCTGGTGCTAGGCGGCGGCAGGCTGGCGCTGGGGACCGCGTCCCACGAAGTCACGCACATACTGAACCACCGGGCGGGGCAAAGCATCTTTAGACGCCTGCCGTCGTGGCTACACGAAGGGCTGGCCGAGTACGGCAACGTGGACCCAGGTTTCTCCTACGACATCGCCCTGGAATTCGCCATCGCCACCGACCGGCTGCTGCCGCACCTGTACATGCAGACGCTCCCCGGAGACCCGGAAGATGTCATCATCTTCTACGGCCAGTCCAAGAGCATCGTGCAGTTCATGATCGGGCTTCAGGGTGAGTCGGGCATGCGCGAACTGCTCGCACTCCACAAGCAAGGTGTGAACATGGATGACGCACTCTCCGAGGTATACGGGATGGACAGGCTGGCCATGACCAACGCGTGGAGAGCCGACATCGACGCGGAACCCTACGAACTGCCAGAAGTTGCCGAAGCACGGCCGACCCCGGTTACCTACCCGACAGTGCAGGCGTTCACCCTGACTCCACAGGCGGGCGGCGTGGCAATCGGAAACCAGGCAGCCGAAGAGCTCGAAGCCGAAGAGCCACAAGACCCCGAGCCCGAGGTCGCCCTGGCCGAGCCATCCCCGTCTCCGACCACTGCCCCTGCCCCTGCCCCGTCTGAGGAGCCAGCAGACGAGCCCGAGCACACAGGCACGGGCTCATGCAGCGCCGCCGGTGGCCCGACCGACAGCGGCACGGTAGCTATGCTGATGCTAATAGTGGGCGTGGGCGCCGGGGGAAGTGCCGTCAGGCGTCGCCGACGGAGTTAAACGGCTGCCGGGCCACTGTCTCTCTGGCCACCCTTCTGCCGGGTTCCGGGCAGGCGCCCTTTCTACCGGGTACGGGGGTTGAGGACGTCGTTGAGGGCGTCCCCGAGCAAGTTCCAGGCCAGCACCATTACGAACGCGGCACCGCCCGGTGCCAGCAATTGCCACGGCGTCTCTCGCAGGGTCCCGATGTTGCCCGCGCCGAGCAGCATTGTGCCCAGGCTTGGTCGTGGCGGTTGAATGCCGAGCCCCAGCCAGCTAAGCACTATCTCGGTACCGGTGAGCGCGCCCATACCCATTGTCACCATAACGACGATGATGCTTATGGAGTTGGGCAGCAGGTGAATAAAGAGAATCCGTTTAGTGGAAGCGCCTATCGCCTTGGCCGCCTCGACGTAGTCAGTCTCCCTCAATGACAGAATTTGGCCTCGCACGAGCCTAGCCATGCCCACCCAGCCGAACGCGACCAGGGCTATTGACACAACGAGGTAGTCCACAACCCCGGTGCGCACCAGGCCGTCCAGCGCGGTGTTGTCTTCCAGCCAGCGGGCACCGTCGAGGATTCTCGGCCTCAGAGTTGCGGCGAGAATAATGACCAGCAAAATGTCCGGGAACGAGGCGAACACCTCGCCGATGCGCATAATCACCGCGTCCACTTTGCCGCCGAAGTAGCCGGACACCAGCCCCAGCGTTATGCCCAGAAAGACGCCGCCGGTGAGCATGGCGACCATGGTCAAAATGACCGTGTTCTGAATTCCCCACAGGGTGCGGGTGAGCACGTCTCTACCCAGCCGGTCGGTGCCCGCCCAGTGGTCGATGCTCGGCCCTTCCAGGATGTCGGAGTAGTTCTGGTCGGTGTAGCCGTAGGGGCTCAGCCACTCGGCGAAAATGCCGCCCGTGTACACGACGACCAGCGCCACGATCATGGCCATGGCAATCTTCTTGCGCACAAGCCTGTGGAACGCCCGGGACAGGTGGCTCGCGCCAGCGCCGGAGCGGTTTTTGGTCTTTCTGGTTCTTGTAAAAGTGGCCAATGTCGCCCGTTAGGTGATCCGTATACGGGGGTCGATGAAGGCGTACGAGATGTCGGCCAGCAGATTGGCCAACACGAACGCGCTCGCGCCCACCAGCGTTATAGCCATGATGACCGGGTAGTCCCGGTCGAAGATGGACTCCACGGCGAATCGTCCGATCCCCGGTATGCCGATGATGGTCTCGGCTATGAACGCACCGCCGATTAGCCCGGCCGCCGAGAACGCCAGGATAGTCACTATTGGCAGCATCGCGTTTTGGAAAACGTGGCGCGAACTGACCGACCACTCCGACAACCCCTTGGCCCGGGCGGTGCGGATGAAGTCCTGGCCCAGCACGTCCAGTGTGCTGGCTCGCATGAGGCGCGTCATGCCCGCAATTCCAGGCAGGCCGAGTATGAGAGCGGGCACAATTATGCGCGAGTCAAAAAAGCCGCCCCAACCGGAGCACGGCACCCACCCCAGCTTCAGACACCCGACCCATAACAGGCCAGGCGCGGTCACCATTATGGGCACCGACATAACGAACAGGATAGTCGCCACGGCGGCCGGGTCTATCCAGCTCCCCTGTCGTGTGGCAAGAAAGAACCCCAGCGGAAGCCCGACGCCGACGCTGATGATGAGCGCGGCAAACGCCAGCTGGGCAGAGACCCACATTTTAGGGACGATTAGCTGGCGCACGGGCCGTCCCCGGAAGCGCAGGCTCTCGCCAAAGTCACCGCGAATGAAACCCCACATGTAGTCCCCATACTGGACGAGAACGGGGCGATTGAGCCCGAGTTGCTCCCGTAGCCGGTCGGCGGTCTCCTCGTCGTAGCGCGCACCCAACTGAACGACGACCGGATCACCAGGGCCGAAGGTCCCGAGGGTAAAGGTCACGGCAGAAACGGCAAACAGCAGTATGGGCAACCACAGCAGCCGACGTGCGATGTATATCCACATAGTTACAAAGGCCGCGGGCAGCTTACGCGAGCGTCACGCCTCACGCAAAGCGCCCCGGCCGTATGGCCGGGGCTTCTGGTCACTTCTCTATGCGTACCTGGGTCAGCTTGGGCACTATCATCGGCGTAAGCCGGTAGCCCTTTACGTAGGGCTTAATTAGCACGTGCCGTTCGCCCTGGAACCACAATGGCACCCAGGCGGCACCTTCCACGATGAGCCTCTCGGCATCCCGGTATAGCGCCACCCGCTTGACGGCGTCGGGCTCTACCCGCGCCTCTTCGAGAAGGGCGTCCACCTCGACGTTGGAAAAGCCTCCGTGGTTCAGGCTGCTATTTGAGTGGAACAAAATGTCCAGGAAGTCCTGCGGGTCCGGGTAGTCGGCCTCCCAGCCAAGCCCGGCAAACGCCTGGTACTTCTGCTTGTTGAGGTCTTCCAGGTAGGTCGCCCACTCGACTTGCTGAATCTCCACCTCGACGCCCAACACCTGATGCCACATTTCCAAAATGACTTCCAGGTCGAGGCCGATAGTGCCGCCCCTGCCAGGTACGGTCACGACTATTCGAGGGCGTGTGGCCGGGTCGGCGTACTGGGAGTCCTGCAACAGTTGCAGGGCCCGGTCAGGGTCGTAGGTCAGCCCTTCCAACTCGGGATTGTAGCCGGGAAAGCCCGGCGGCAAAATGCCGTACGCGGGCGTGACTAGCTGTGACAGCACCTCGTTAGCGATCAGCTCTTTGTCGATAGCGTGATTCAGGGCCATGCGGAAATTCACGTCGTCAAAGGGCGCCATCTGGGCGTTAAACCCTATGTAGGAGATGTTGAAGTCGGGCGGTGCCACCACGAGTTCGCTGTTGAGCGGCTCACTGGGGTCGAGGATCCTTTCGAGGTCGAACAGGCCCACGCCGGTCAGGTCGATCTCATCGTTTTCGTACATGGCCATCTGCTGGCCACCGGCGAGGTTCATGACTATCGTGTCAACGCCATTGCCGCCACGGGTGTAGCCCTCGAATCGCTCCAGCACGATGCGCTCACCTATCCGGTACTCCTTCAGAGTGAAGGGTCCGGTGCCATTGGGGTTGTCCGTCCAGGTTGACCCGCCCGCCTCCACGTTCTCACGGTCTAGGACGTAGGCGGTCGGATAGGTTAATTTAGCCAAAAAGTAGGCTTTAGGAGCGTCGATGGTGATCTGGAGGGTGCGCTCATCGATGACCTGGATACCGGCGATCTCTGTGGTCCGGCCCTCGATAACGTCGTCAATACCGACCAGGTCGTTGAGGTAGGTGTCGGCCACCGGCGAGGCGGTGCGCGGGTTGGCCGCCCGTTCGAGTGACCACTTAAAGTCCTGGGCGGTCACCGGCTTGCCGTCGTGGAAAGTTGCGTCCGCCCGGATGGTGAAGGTGTACACCGTGCCGTCGGCGCTTATCTCCCAGCTCTCGGCCAGGTCCGGAACGAGCTGCAAATCTGTGCTCAGAGCCACCAGGCCGCTGAAGATTTCGACAACAATGCCGGAAGAGGTGGTATCTGTGACAAGAGCCGGGTCGAGTGTGGGCGGGTCCGACCAGACTCGCCTGAAAACCCCACCCGACGGGGCTTCGATGATGGCGTCGGAGGCGACCTCGGCGGCCCTCTCGGCCTCGACCTCAATCGAGGCCTGGGAGGTAGGCTCTTGTATGACCTCAGCCTCCAGTGACTGAGCGACCTTGGATTCGCTAGGGACTGACGTCGGATCCACAATGGCGACGCTCCCCGAACCGTCACCGCAGGCGGCAACGGCAACGGCAACGGCTATGAGTGTCA
>CAUZIR010000130.1:0-5355 GCA_963579815.1 Dehalococcoidia bacterium | reverse complement strand
GACCGTTAGGTTCGCTGACGGGCGGCTAATGTCGGTGGGCGGTCGGGCTATCGGCCTGCAGGCCCAGAGCGGCAACTACAACGAGACGGCCGAACTGTTCGACCCGGCATCCACCACCTGGACATTCACGGGAGATATGAACGAGCAGCGACGCTCACCTGGCCTGATGGTGTTGTCGGACGGACGGGTGCTGGTGGTCGGCGGCCTGAGCGGACAGCGCGAACCACTTGCTTCGTCCGAGTACTGGGACGAAGGGACGGGCGTATGGGTGTTCGGCCCCGAAATGAACAGGCCGCACGACCTGATGGCCACCGCCGCACTCCCGGACGGTCGATTCATGATGATTGGCGGCACGAGCAAGGACGACAACGGCCTGCTCATATCGCTCACGGCCGAAACCGAGGCGTACGACCCGGCGACCGAGACGTGGACGGAGCTTGCGCCCATGACCGAGAAGCGGGCCAGCCATACCGCCACAACGCTGCTCGATGGGCGAGTGCTGGTGGTCGGCGGCGGCAAGACCGACGGGCCCTACCTCAAGGTAACGGAGCTATACGACCCGGCCACCGATAGCTGGACGCCGGGCGCGCCGCTAACCAGGGGCCGAGCCTTCCACACAGCGACGCTGCTGGACGACGGACGAGTGCTGGTGGTCGGCGGCAAGGGGAAGGTGAAGATAGTCGAGGTTTACGACCCGGCGCTCGACACCTGGTCGCCCGCTGGCGAGACGACCGATCCGCGCAGCGAACACGCCGCTAACTTGCTGTCCGACGGTACGGTGCTGATAACGGGTGGCACAGGCTATCTGGTAACCAGCGAACTGTTCGACCCGGCGACGAACGGCTGGGTGCCCGGTGAAGTGCTGAGTACAGGACGCTACCGGCACAGCGCCTTTACGCTGGACGACGGTCGGGCCCTCATTATGGGCGGCACCAGCAAGGACGGCATGCTGGCAACCACCGAGATTTACGGCGGCGAGTAGGGGCTCTTGTCCCCGTGGGGCTAGCGCCCCCGAATGGTTCTCGTCCCCGAGGGGCTGGCGCCCCCGAGTAGTTCGGAGAAAATCGCGAAGCGATTTGCCTGAGGGGAATAGAGTCCCGGCTATGCCGGGACGGAGAAATAACTTACTGGCCTGTGTGGGGTAGCTGGTCGACGGGCACCACTCCCATTTTGCCAGCCTGGTAGTCCTCGAAGGCCTGGATTAGCTCTTCGCGGGTGTTCATTACGAACGGCCCGTACCACGCGACTGGCTCGCCAATAGGCAGACCACCAAGCACCAGTATTTCTAGATTCGGCGTGCGGCTGTCTTGCTGTTCACTCGCCCCGATTACAAGCGAGTCGCCAGGTCCGAAGTGCACCGTCTGACCGAGAGCCACCGGCCGTGCGTCGTACCCGACGGAACCGTTGCCTTCCAGCACGTAGGCGAGAGCGTTGAAGTCGGAACGCCACGGTAGCTCTAGCTGCGCGCCGGGACTGACGGTGGCGTGCACCATGGTTATGGGCGTGTGGGTGATGCCCGGGCCTTCATGACCGGCCAGTTCGCCCGCGATGACTCGCAGCAGCGCGCCGCCGTCGTGGGACGTGAGCAGGGACAGGTTGTTGCCGCCGATGTCCTGGTAACGGGACGGCGACCACTTCTTAGCGCTGGGCAGGTTCACCCATAGCTGGACGCCGTGCACAGTCCCGCCACTTACCACCAACTGTTCGATAGGCGCTTCTATGTGCAGCACTCCCTCACCGGCCGTCATCCACTGGGTGTCGCCGTCGGCGATTATGCCGCCGCCGCCGTGGGAGTCCTGGTGCTGGAAGGTGCCGTCGATTATGTAGGTGACGGTCTCGAAGCCCCGGTGCGGGTGCCACGCGGTGCCCTTGGCCTCGCCGGGGCGGTACTCTACCTCGCCCATCTGGTCCATCATGATGAACGGGTCCACGTCGGACTGATCCAGCCCGGCAAAGGCTCGTCTGGCGGGGAAACCCTCGCCCTCAAATGCACTGGGAGCCGTTGTCACGCTCTTCACCGGCCGCTCGCGGGCGTCTACGGGCCTGGGGGCGCGGGGCAGTACGAGAACGTCATCTACGGTAACGGCGGGCATGCGAATCTCCTCAGGTCTAATTCCCAATGAAGTCGCTGAGTCACGGCTCGGCCGGTCCAGAGTGACCAATTTCAACATTCACAATTATAGTTGATTGCGCAACCAGCTGGAAGGATGTTTCAAATGTTGGCCATGGGGTTAACAAATGATTATTCGCATGCCCGGTCGGACCTCCCTGAACAATGACCGGACACCTCCAGACGGATATTGAAAGGCCCTCGCAGTTGTGAGCGAGGGCCTTTGCTATTGTGGCTAATAGCCCAGAGCAAGCCAGGCTTGCGAAGAGCCCTAGAGCGAACCCCGTTCGCGGAGAGTCCTACGGGACGAAGAGCACGACGGTGGCTATCGGGTTGCCGTCGGCGTCCTCTTCCAGTTCCAGCACGCCCACCCAGAACTTGCCGAGCCTCTTGAGCCTCAGAGAAGCATCATTGGGGTCGAGCGTCAGGTCGGTCGAGCCGAGGTCGGCGAAGGCCATGCGAATGTCGACTTTGACCACGGCTGCTCCGCCGGACGCCCTGTTGTCCTCAACGACCTCCAGGAACGTGGCCGTAGCGCCGGTCCCGGGGTCGGGACTGATAACAGCCTCGGCCAGCGCCAGCTTGACGGGCTGACCCAGCGGGACCTGTGTCCTGCCATCGGCATTGGAAGCCTCCGCCACGGGGAAATCGATGTCCAGACCCGCCCCGGTCTTTGCCGACCGCTCAACCTCAGGTGTGGGCGAGGGTACCGGCGTTGGAGTGGCATTCGCAACTAATTCGAGCGCCTCGACACGGGCGGCCTCGGCGGCGGCGGCAAGGTCGTTCGTGGTATGACCGGATGCCGGGGGCGTGAAGACTTCGCTTTCGGCCAGCAGTTTGTCGGTGCCCTGCCCGCCTATGAGGGCGACGCGGCCATCTTCGAGCGTTGCGGCGACGAAGCGATAGCGGGTGAAGTCCATGACGCCAACCTCGGCCCATGTGGCGTTAACAGGGTCATAGACTTCAACAGAGTCGAGGTTGCCGGAGCCGCCAGCTATCAGCACGCCACCGTCGGGCAGTGCCACAGCAACGTGCTCGGCGCGGGGTGCGTTGGTGTCGGCCAGGGTTATCCACACGTTGGCCAGGGGGTCGTAGATTTCTGAGGTCTTGCGCTTGCTCCTGCCGCCGACTACCAGGACTCGGCCATCGGCCATGAGGGTCGCGCTGTGCTGTGTCCGGGACACGTTCATTTCACCTGCGGACGACCATTCGCCACTGGCCGGGTCGAAGATCTCAGCAGAGCCTAGGAACGGGCCGTCGGGGTTGCCGCCGCCGGTAACGAGGACTCGGCCGTCGGGAAGCGCGGTGGCGGTGTGCCAGATGCGCTTTTCAGACATGGATGCAACGTCGGTCCAGGTGTCGGTTGCCGGGTCGTAAATTTCGGCGGTTGCGGTCCGCTGAGCCTCAAAGTTGGTGCCGCCTATAACCAGTACGCGGCCGTCGGGTAGCACCACCGCCTGGAGCTTTTCCCTGGCCTGGTTCATGGGCGTGACCACCGTCCACACTCCGGTGGCCGGGTCCCAAATTTCCGTGATGTCCGTGGAGTTGCGGTTGACTGTTGCGCCACCGGTGACGAGCGCGCGGCCGTCATCGAGGGTCACGATGGCCGGTAGCTCTCGCACGATGCTCATGCTCCCGGTCTGGCTCCACTTGTCGGTGATGGGGTCGTAGACCTCGGCGGAGTCGAGGTGGCCGGAGCCGTAACCCGCGGACTGCGCCTGGATGCCCTTGCCAGCGATGACCAGCAGACGGCCGTCGTCCAGGACGGTCATTGAATGGAACTGCCGGCCCTCGAACATTGAGGTTATGGGCTCGGTCCCGATTTCACTGGAGGAGTCCGATACGACGGCCTCCGAACCGGTGTCCGTCGACCCCGAATCATCCGAAGACGAAGTAGAGGCGGGCGAGCTACTGCATGCCGCTGCGATTAGCAGCGCGGCGATGAGAGCGAGGGCGGCGGCGATTTTCTTCATGAACACACTTTCTGGCGAGGCGACGACTTTGGGTCGATTGAGTTAACAACTAGTACGAAATGGTACCTAATGCGGGTACCCGTATCAAACGCCATCCTACTGACACCTTCAACTATCGAATATGGTGATAGCCCGATATTGGACGGCAAAGTCAGGTTTACCAGTATGACGGCCGTTCGGGCAGGCCGTGGCCGTTTCGACACTGGCCAGACTCGGCGTCGGCGCTGGACATCTCTGCGCATTCGCCGCACCGGACCCACATGGTGTTGATGCGCTCTGGTACCCAAACAGTCGTGACCCCTCCGGCCGTGAAGTCGGGGCCGAAGAAGCGGTCCACAGCCTGCTTGTGCGCGCCTTTTTTCATGAACTGGCGGGGGTTGTCCCGATGCTCCCAGGCGGTGATGGTGAACATGTGCTTGCCCGCCGAACCCAGTACCGCGCCAATAAAGCCTTCCATAGCGGGCAGTTCTTACAAGGCCCTGCGGGAATAATCCTGTACGCCCTCGGTGTCGGCCTGGTCGCGGATGCGTAGAGAGGTGATGCTGAACGCGCCCGGCACTTTTTGGTTGCCCAGCGACATGTAGAGCGAGTCGCCGAACGCTACCGGGCCGATGGTGGTGGGGGTGACGCTGACCCGCATGCCGAGCTGCCTGGGTACTTCGGCCGAGTCGTAGTATCCGCGCACGGACTTGACCTTGCCCAACTCGGTAACGATGAAGTCGGCACCGGAGCCCTCTATGGCGCGGCCGGTCGGCGGTGCGCCCCGGTGTGGGCCGGTGTTGGTCCCCCGCATTATCCATTGGGCGGCCAAACTATTCGGACCCGTTTCGGCTTCGCTGACAAGCTCGAACGACAGGTCGGGGAAGGCCGCGAAAAGCGCGCCTGTATAGGCGGCGAGCGCAGGGCCGGAAATAGGGCCGCCCGAATTAGGGTCCTCGTAGGTGCCGCCCTCAATCATCGAAGCGACAATGGCTTCGGGCGACCTAGCGTTCCATGCATCGAAGTAGGCCTTGACGGCGGCGATGGCGGACATGCGCTGTCTCCTGTGTTGCGTCTACCCGTGTTGGTTTTTGGGGTATCGGACGACGGGGGTGGAATGTTAGGAGGTGGGCTTTCGGACCTGCCCTTCTCAGACGGGTACCGGCCGCCGTAGGATTGAGGTGTCGCCGGTTGCTGAAACATATGGGTTGCCGGGTATTAACAGGAGAGTAGTTTTGATAACCAGCCCCGCCCAGACCCGCGCAGCACTTTTGGCCCTCGTCGCTCTAGTGA